>CAZSTM010000006.1:0-13322 GCA_964609635.1 uncultured Gemmatimonadales bacterium | reverse complement strand
GGAGCCCCCAGCTGTTGAAGTACGAAGCCCATCATATACTGTGCCTGGCCGTCTCCGACCGCCATTTTCCATTGACTCTCCAGCAGAAAAAAGACTTCCTGGTATTTCTTTGACCACGTCAGCACTTTGGCCAGGTTTACAATACCTTGACGGAAGTAGTCTTCCGTTAATGAATTCATCACCTGACGGTAAACCATCCTCAGACTTTCCTCATCCGGCATAGAGACACCCCGGAGCATACCTTTGTCCCTCATCCAGGTCAGCACTTCCAGGGCGATCAGCAGATTGCCCCCGGGCAGGGGATGGATATGGTCAACGAGCATCTCTTTACCTAATATCCCCTCAGGGGAATGTTGACTGAAAAGTGCCGGTAAGGCTAAAAGATCTACGCTCGCTCCGGCGGTTTCCCTGATCAGCGCATGGTGTATCGCTTCCTGAGCACGCAAGGGACAGACATCCAGTTCTCTCGCCTGCAGGAAATGGTTACGAGAGGCAGCTTTTTCACCGGTTTTAAGGTAAGCCAGTCCAAGGTAGAAGTGAGCCTCCGCAAAAAGTGAATCGAGAGCCACGGCTTCCTCTAAACTTTCGATTGCCTTGTCCGGCAAGCCGTCGCTGATCGAGGCTTTTCCGGCGTCTGTCAATTGGGCAAGACGCATCCGCTCGTCGCTGCTCAGCTCAGCGCTGCACTGGCTTTTGAAAGGCGAAAAATCCTTGAGGTTGTCCACCGGCCTTAAAAAAACTACCGGGACCCCCGCCTCCCGGCAAAGTCTTATCATCCGGGCCACATTGTAACGGAAATGCTCGAAGACCACCTGTGAAAACAGGGTATCCCGCCGGTAATATTCAAGCCCCACACTGCGGTCAAGAAGGGTTTCCACCTCCGGTGCCAGCACGTCGGTGCGGGCATCCGCACCACCGGTAGAGCCGGCGGAGAAACTCTCTCTGAGGCTCCGCCAGGCGCGGTTGAGCAATCTATAGGTCTTAAGGCGTGAAAGCAATTCCCGCGTTTTGAACAGCCAGGGAGGCTGAGCTAGAAAGTTTTCATAGGTGCGTGCCTCCAGAAATTCGTTGTGACCCGTGTAGATTACGAAAAGGTCCGGGTCATAGCCCAGCAGTTCTTTAAGGACCACAGTGACCCGATAGCTGGCATAGCTTATTCCACCGGCGTTAATTACCTCGAAGCGCACCGGGGCTTCGGGCAGGCGGTTCAGCAGTTTTGCCAGCCAGCCGGAAAAAGAGGTGGCATGGCTGAAAGGGCGGCCGTAGGTGGTTGACCCCCCCAGAGTGAAGATGCGAAAAGCGCCCGGTTTCTTTTCAGCGGTGAAAGACTGAGGATTGAACCATTTAAGCTTTCCAGGCGCGGTTTTCATCCTCAGCGAACCGTCGGCATCCCGGTAAGGAATAAACAGCGGATGAATTTCCGAAAATCCTACGAAAGGGTCCGCTTCCAGCGGAGATTCCATGCCGAAGGGAAGAAACCGAGCCATGATCTCGAGCAGGGCCAGGAGAAAAATCCCGGCAAAAATCAGTAAAAACCGCTGCCGCACCGAGGTTGGTTTCCTTGAGGTTTTTCTATCAGGCTTCTTTTTTCTGTGTGATCCGGACTTGCCCATTTCTTTGAATTCCGCGTTTGAAAGACCGCGCGTTCATTTTATAGCGGTTCCCAAAATAAATTCCCGATTTCAGAATATAATAATCTTTAACTCCTGACTTATATAAAAAACTCCCGGCCCCGCTTTGGGGACCGGGAGTTTTTTTACGACTGTGGTACAAAGATACGCCTGTCAGAAGCCGAGGGTAACGGTAAAGAAATTATCCGCGGAAAGCCTTCCTTTGTTCTTGTAGGCGTAGTTGAACCTGATCGCCCTGGTGCCCCACATCCTCTGGATACCCCCGCCGAAGCTTATGCCGCGGAAGGTCGGATCGTCACCGAGGTATTCGTACCCGAAATCGTCTGCGTCCCCGCTGAATTCATCGGTCTGGATTTGCCAGCCCATGCGCAGGGAAGCGGTGGTGAGCATGTCGAAATTATAACTCAGCTCGGTTCCCGTGGCATAGGAAATCGGGATATAGCTCGGGCGCCAGAGTTCGACGGCGGCCAGCCAGTTGGTCTTCTCGCTGGTGTACAGGTTGTACGCCACGGACATCTTCACCGTGGTCGGCAGGCGGTAAGTATTGGTCTTCAAGTACGTCTGCCGGACATTTCTGCGTGAGATAGCATACGGGTCGTGGATGTAATCCTCATACCCTGTGGGAAAATCGGACCCTCTGGTCTCCGGCCCGACTGCGGCCAGCAGCCTGGGGCCGCGCATGGTGATATTAGTCCCCAGGTTCTGTATGGCAAAGGCGAACTTGATCTCTTTATTCAGCAGCTCGGTGTGGTAGATCGCGCCGGCGTCAATGGCGAAAGCGTTGCCGGCCACGTTTCCCCACACATCCTGGTGAATGTACTTCATGCTGAGCCCGCCGATGAAACGGTCGGAGAGGGTATAGGCAACCGTACCGCCCATCTGGAAGTCATAGGCGTTGAAAAAGCTTCCGGTGCCGTCCGGGTTGCTGATCGTGGTGATCTCCATATCCGGGACATCCAGGTAGCCGAAGAATGCTCCGATCGCCACGTTGCCGTCGCCAAGCGGCGTGCCGAATGCCCCGTAGCTGTAAGTCAGGTCCAGGGTATAGTCCACAACGTTGACCATCACCTCCTTGTTTTCGAGAAACCCCAGACCCGCCGGGTTCCACCAGATGGCGGTAATGTCGTCGGCGACTGCCGAGTAGGCGCTTCCCATGCCGATCCCGCGCGCTCCTACGGGGATGGTGAGAAACTCGGCTGCCCGGACACCGGTGAACGAGGCGCTCTCAGGACGCCCCGCAACGGGGTACTTGTCCAGACCGCTGTAGTCCTGAAAGGGGGTACCCTGCGCCATCAGGGGTGCAGCCGCGAACGAAACAACCGCACAGACGATTAAAAAGGCTCGAGTGGCCGTTTTTTTCAACATATTTTACCTCCGTCTAAACATCGAGGAAACACTTTATTTCCGGTTGAGAATCTCATAGGTTTTCTGTCCTGTCAGAGAACTACGTAAAACTTGCCGGTGTAAGTCTCTCCTCGAGAGTCCGTTACATGGAAGAAATAGAGGCCACTGGCCACTGTCTGCCCGAAACGGTTCCGCAGGTTCCAGGGCTCGGTCCCACTGTGGTTATCGTAGCCGGTGAACACCCAGGGCTGGCTATCTGTCAAGCGGTCCCAGTCCGTGTAGTTGCTCCAGCCCTGGCGGTTGGCGCCGATGTGGTTGAGCACGTTGACCAGGTTGCCGCCCAGCGAGTAGATCCTGATGGTGCACCGGTCCGGCAGGTTAATGAACTCGATTCTGCGGTTGATGGGCGACAGGTCGAGGAACGAGGTTGCGATATAAGGATTGGGCACGACCTTGATCTTCGACAGGTCGGCATCCTCGGGATTCATCGAATAAGGTTTCACCTCGATCTTCCAACTGTCTCCCGGCCATGGCGGATCAGCCCTCATGGTGAATACGGTCTGGTCGCTGTTCCAGGTCCCAAAACACACATCCATCGTCATAACAGTCCCGGCGGCAGGCATGGTAAGGCCGTTATCTCCGCCAACAAACTCATAGACACCTCCGTTGACATAGACGCCGAAGTTCGCAGTGTTGTCGGCCGGGAAGGTCTCGGTCATCCTTGCGGTGCGATCAGCCTTGTTGGGGATATCCTTCAACTCTTTAAAAAGCGTTCCCGGATCGTTAGGAGAAGTTCCCCAGAGATCTTCCTCGATGAAACCCCAGCCGAAGTCATCGAAAAAAGGCCCGAAGGCAATGGATTCCCCGAGGGTTAGATTCTGTACCGCGAGGGTGAGGTTGCCGCCGCCGGCATCCTGCCAGGTCACCGTGATCCGTGAGCTCTTTACAAAGGAGAGCACGGACGGCGCGAATCCAAACTGGCGATCTTGGCCGCAGCGATCGGAGACTACCCATACCTCCTCGGCTCCGGTATATCCTCCGAGATCGATGGTATAATGAATTCTACTTCTGAAATCTCCCTGCATCAGACTCTTGAAATCGGCGGAAATAGCGTAGCCTTGCCCCTGCGTATCAACAGGCCCGTTGAAGAGAAAAGTATTGGTTGTCGGCTCGGCCCTCGCCCTGACATTGACCTCCAGGGGCGTACTTGTAAACGAACCATCCACCAGCCGTAGGGATCTGGTGCCGTAAAGATAGTTGCACCTCGATCCGGCGTCTATGTCCGTGCATTCCAGGTAAGCAATCATGTCCTGGGTGAGCCGCTCGTTGTTTACGGGTACAAAAGTGAAATCGACCTGGGGCTGCAGGTATACCGGTGCGTCGATGAGGTTTCCATCCCCGGCACCCGCAAGCTCGGCGGTAGGAGCGTCAACTGGCGTCGCGGTCACACCGCTGGGCGGCGTAAAAGTGACTCCTGAGAGAGAGGCTGGTATGAAATTGCTGGCATCGCTTCGCGGAATCACCTGGTAGGCCTGCGCCGGCGTCGGCCGGTTCCACCTCTTTCCGCTTGTCGGGTCAGGCATGCTGAACATAGCGCCGGTTATATTATCGTAGTTCTTGTCGTAAGCCTGTACCGCGTACCAGACTTTCATCCCGTTGGTCAGGCGGAAATAGGGGTCGTCGTCCTCCTGCTTGTCGACATAATTGAACTGGAGGTTGCCGGAAGATTTATTGAAATCGGCAAGCAGCTCCGAGTGCGAGTCGCTGGGACCCACGAAGCTGCGGTAAACCCGGTAGCCCTCGAAGTCGTACTCCTTGTAATACCCGTCGGTGTTCCAGCCCTGTTCCTCAACGTAGTAGTAGTAACTGTCGGGAGTCTTGACTGCCAGGTCGTTCCAGGTGATAGTGACCTCACGGTCGCCGGGGATGATGATCAAAGTCGGCACCGGAGGCGATTCCGGGCTGCGCAGCCCGCCCGCCTGTATAGCCATGGCTATATCGTCGTAATCCTCAACCAGGGAGAAGGCATCCTGCATCCCCTGATCGTCCATGTTTGTAATATCGGTCTCCGGCGGGACTATGGTCCGGCCTTCTGCCGGAACAAACATGATCACGAAATCAAAGCTCGTGGTGTCCCTGGGCATCATGTCTTTCAGCTCGCCGTAACATGTATAGGTATCCCAGGACTGCTTGGCCCAGAGCCACTGGTCGAACCTCTCGTCTTCGGGCTCGAGCATTCCCGGCCAGCCGTTCATCTCCCTGCCGGTAAAGGGGTTTATCGATCCCGGGAAGGGATCGAACTTACCCACCGCGGCCGCGTAACCCTGGCCGTTGGATAAGCCCATGGCATACAGGTTGCCAGAGCCGGCGAAGCCGAAGCTGCCGGTCCACCAGTTGTCGGCAACGTTCATATTGGTGAGCGCCATCTCCTGGTCTTCGAACCTGGGCTTTCTGGTCATCTTCCAGACCACTTGAGGAGGCTCCGGGGGTGTGAAGCTGCCGATGGTGGGCTCCCCGCCGTAATGGACGACAAGTTCCCTTTCCGGATGAAAGGCCCACTTGCAGTCTATACCACCCATTTGCATTGCGCGCTGGTTGTTGATAAGGGAGAACCCGTACCATTTCCAGCCGTCCGGCCAGGGGTCCGCCTTGCTCCCCGACCCGGTCCCGTAGGCGCCGTTCCATTTCATGTAGTGGGTCACCTGGTGCAGCAGAACATGGCCATGGACCATGTTGTTGTTATAGCCGAAGTCCAGGAAGTACATGCTCCAGCCAAAGTAAGCGCCGGCTGTGGGGCCGTACCAGCTGTTGAACACCTCCCCGGTATGGAAAACCAAGGTTTCCGCGCCTTTGATCACGGGGGCGCCGGTCGGAGAATAGCCCTCGCGCATTTCCAGGGGCCAGGTTTCCAGGTTGTCCGCGTCCAGGGAGCTCCACACCTGGTCGATATCCGTGCCCGCACGATTGCCCGTGGCGCTCTCCAGGTCTATCGGGCCGGCGGCCAGCTCTGCCAGGAGGTCTTCCGCCCAGATGGAACATAATGAGGCCATCATGTCCCGGACGCCCGAGCCCAGGACAAAGGTGTCCTCCGGCGCTCCGTCGCCGTCAAAGTCCCTGGTGCAGGCCGTGCCGACGGTCCAGATATCGTTGGTGAATAAATTACCCGAGCCCTTGGGGAACTGGGCAGGGGAATTGGCCCGCCAACCCAGAGGACAACCCCAGTCGAGATAGACTGAAATGCCACAGTTGTTGCCCTGGGCTGTCCTCTCGTAGAGGCGCTCGGCCCTAGCCTGCCCCGCCAGGCTGGCCAGGACGGCAAGGGTAAAGATTATCAAAAAGCGTCTTTGTAGTATCATAGGTTCATTCTCCCGCATGATTGAATCGAAAAGAATCAATCGACCGCTTAACGGCAAAACCTCGCCGGGCGAATCAGAAGTTCAACTGCACACCGAGGCGTACCTGTCTGGCGGTTCCCCAGGGCCTCTTGTCCATGGTGTTCGTAATAAAGTTGTGAGCGATGGCTCCCAGGGCGGCTTCCTCGACTGTTAGTATGCCGTCCGCGTTGAAATCGGCGGGGAACTTGGCCTTCTGGAATACATCCAGGTCCTCGGACCATTTCAGGTCCACTCCGCCGGTTATGTTGTCGTAGTTCTCATAGTAGTAGCCGCTCGGATACCTCACGTTGTTCTTGCGGTTGAGAGCGTTGAAAATTTCCGCGAACAAGTCCAGACGTCTTACCCCGCCCAGGCGGAAGCCCTTGGTGAGCCTGAGATTCAAATCGGTAAACCAGCGGTCGCGGAAGTAGTTCGTTCCATAGACAATGCCGCCGATAGAGGAGCCCTGGTAGGGCGTTCCGCTTAAGATCTGGTAAACCCCTATGATCCTGAAGTTCTTAAGGATGGTACCGGCCAGGGTGCCGGTACGGAAATCCTCTGGGAACATGTAGTTCAGCCGGGCGGAGACCTGGTGCGTACGGTCGTTATCGATGGGGTTCAGCTCGTCCGGCGGGGTGAACGATTCGCCGGTGGCCGGATCGAGCAAGTTATAGAACCCGGAGTAGACAGAGCTGCCCGTGGTCCTGGAGAACTGCATGGTGTATGTCAGGTCCAGTCCGAAGTTGTTGGAGAACCTCTTGCGCAGGTTCATCTCCAGGCCCTTGATATTCCCGTTGTCCCGGTTCGAGTAGCTGTTATCTGGAAACTCGCGTATCCTCTGCCCCAGCAAGGAGTTGTAGTAGTCCACGTAGTAAGTCTTGCTGGAGACGTTGCCGGTGACGTCCCGGTAGTAGGCCGACAGGTCCAGGAGCACGTCATTGGTGAGAATGTAGCTGATTCCCGCCTCGAAAGCGTCCGTGAGGGAATACTCCAGCCCGCCGTGGTTCCTTATGCCTCCGCCGCCGCCCTTGGTGCCCCCGAAGATGTAGTCCAGGCTGGGCATCTGGGTGAATACGCCGTAGGAGAACCTGAGCTGGGCCTTGTCGGTAACCGGGAAGGCCACGTCAAAGCGCGGGGACCACTCTGAATGAGTCACCGGAAAGACCTGTGCGCCTCCGACGTCGAGAGAGCTCGTGCCCCAGTTCGAATTGGGACTGAAAGCGTCGTAGCGAAGACCGTAATCGATAATGAAATCCCCGATGTCGGTCCTGTTCTGGAAGTAGAAACTGTAAACTTCCGGATCATACCTGAAAGTGCTCCGGGGATCGTCCCTCTGATACCCGTAGGCGCCGAACTTATCAAGCCTGATAATGGTGTACTGGAGACCCGCCTTGGCGCGGTTGAAGCGGCCGAGCTGGAAATCGAGGTCGGCCTTGAAGTTCCTCTGGCTCTCCTTCAGATACTGGTAGCTGAGGTGGTAGAGGCTCTCTCTTCTCAGATCGAACGGGTACTCGATAGGAACATCCTGCTTCCAGGTCAGCTCTCCGTCAGGCAGGTACAGCCTTCTCAGGTCCTTGTCTTGCTCTATTGCCCACAGCTCTCTTCCCTTTGACCAGACTTCCTCTCCCAGGCTGTTAACATATAATATCGGCGGCCAGGTCTCGCCCTCGAACTGCATTTCGTGCGGGTTCCAGCCCAGCCACGAGGTGCGTTCCCAGTTGGTCTTCAGGGTAGAGGAGGTGATTTCCTTGGCGAGCATCTGGGTGTAGCGGAACTGCAACGCCCCGCTGTTGTTGGCGGAGCGGAACATATCCCAGTCGAAGCCGGTGAGCATGTTGTTGGCGCGTTGTTTGCGGCCCTTGGCTTGGGGAAGGTAAACCTCCTCCTCGTCCGGCTGCCAGTTCCGGAGCTCAAACTGGCGCTCGTACAGCGGATCGTACCTGCCGAAGTAGCCGGTCCTGAAATAATTCCCCGCAGCATCATTGGTACCACCGGAGGGGTAGGAATGCTGGTTGCGGGACCAGGAATCGGTAACGATGATCTTCAGCTTGCTGATCGGGGAAAAGGTGATTTTGCTTGAGAGATAGGTCCTGTCCTGCCAGTTGCCGGGCAGGCGCACCGGGTTTGGCGGCATGAACAGCGCCTGGCTCTTGTCTGTTTTTAAGCCGTAAGCCTCACGGCCCAGGCGCATGGCCTCCAGGCTGTAGGGAGTTCGGCCCTCGAAGTAGGGGTCGTTGCGCAACCCTTCGTTCAGCCGGTCGACAAACTCCTGGTCGATACCCCGGAACCCCTCGTCGGCGTGGGTCCTGGTCCGGTCCTCCTGGCCCTGGGCCTCGCCCGAGGCGTGGAAGTAGAGGTTCGGAATGCCGAACACCGGCCCGCCGATACTGGTTGTCAACTGGTTGTAACCCCAGTCCGAGGTGCGCGGGCTGACCCCGTCGCTGGTGAAGCGGGCAAGGCCTTTCAACTGCGGGCCGCCTTCCTTGGTGACGATATTGACAATGCCAGACTGGGCGTTGCCGTACTCGGCCTGGAAGCCGCCGGTGATGAGGTCCACCTGTTCGACAGCGGCGAAGGAGAACTCCAGCGGAGTGGCATCCTCACTGAATGTTCCCTCTTCGAATTCATCTATCCAGCCTCCGCCCCCGGCCAGCGGTAAGGCGGTGTAGTTGCGCACCATCACTCCGTCAACTATCATGGCTTCCTCGCCCAGGCGTCCGCCGCGAATCTTCAGGCCACGGGCCCGGGCGTCTTCGCCGCCTATCTGCACCCCGGCCTCGAGGACCATCATGTCTTCCATCGTGGTGGCCGGAAGCTCCTCGAGCCGTTCGGTGGTCAGACGCCGCTTGGTGGAGGTTTCATCGCGTGGGCGCAGCACATCGCTTTCCCCTTCGATCATGATCCCCTCGATCTGGACCACCGTGGAGCTGAGATCGCCGTCCACGGTCATGGTCTGCCCGGCCAGGACCAGCACATCGGCCACCGTGGTTTTCTGGTACCCGGTGTAGGTAAAAGTGACCGACCTGCGTCCGGGAGGCACGTTGAGGAGAAAATAGTAACCGTCCGCGTTGGTCACGTTGCCCATACGGGTGCCCTCCACCATAACCTGGGCTCCTACCAGGGGCGCTCCGGTATCCTTGTCTCTAACAGTTCCCTCCACCTTACCGGTGTTGATCCTCTGGGCGAACAGACTTGCCGAGTTGGAAAGCACGAGCAGGACAAGGGTGGCAAGCGCAACCGCCCCGGCTCGCATCAAAGTTTTTCTTTGCATAAAATCCCCCAATTAAAATTGTACATTGAGGCCACAGAAAAATAGTAAACTCCGCTTCGTTTCATAGGCGAACCTCCAATGTGGGATTTGCCATGGGTTGGGAAAACGGATCGGAACAAGGATAAATTTGCTGAAATTTTTTGAGTATAAACCTCCCTTCAGTCCCCTTGGAAACGGGACCGTCTGAAACCAGTTTAATTCTACCAGACAATTAAAGTGTTTGGCAAGAAAAAAACAGGTAATAGTTTTTCACCCATTGACCGCAGGTGGCAGAGCAATCCCCGCCTGTTCCAGCGTGTCACGGATGATTCTGGTGGAAACGGGTTTTTCGAAATAATAATCGGCACCGAGCTTAAAGGCTTTCTCCTTTATCTCGGGGTTACCGTATGCCGTTATCATAATTATTTTCTGGTGATTGTACTTTTGCTTGATAAAGCTGATCAGCTCGAATCCCTCCTCGCCGGTGGAGCCGTGCAGTCTCAAGTCCAGGATGGCGGCCTGATAATCGTTTCCGTTCAGAAGTTCGACTGCTTCTTCCTTGGATTCAACCGCGTCGACAACCACGTCGGGGCTCTGGAGGACCTTCTTGTATGCGAACAGAATAGAGGATTCGTCATCCACCAGGAGGATGCGCTTTTTCATGAGGTTATCCTTGATTTGTACGTCTTTGGATCTCATATAACAAAAAAAATGCCAGAACTTGCTTTATGGTATAAGTGTAAATATTTCAAGGGATTGCTATGTTGACAGATATCCCTGGAATTCTCATTATCGTAAAAGCTGATTTCAATTATGAGAATGGGGGAAAGGCACAAAGAAAGTGACAGCCGAAGACTTGCGCGGTTTCTTGCGCAACAAGTGACAGAGTGAAAGTCAGAAGACAGGAGTCAGAAGTCAGGAGTCAGGAGTCAGGAGAAAAGAGCAAAGACAGGCACAAAGGGAAAGGCAGGAGTCAGGAGTCAGAAGACAGGAGTCAGAAGTCAGGAGTCAGGAGTCAGGAGCAAAGACAGGCACAAAGGGAAAGGCAGAAGACAGGAGTCAGGAGAGAAAGATAAGATTTATCGAGTCATATTCGGGAGTGGAATGGGGTGTCGCGTGCGCGAATAGTTATTTCCGGCTAATGCTTTTGGGGGATTTTTTCAGCTTACGGTACAGGGTTGCCAGGGAGACGCCCAGGGCCTCCGCGGCTTTGCGGGTGTCGCCGTCGAAGCGGTCGAGCACCGTCCTGATGTGGAACCTCTCCATTTCATCGAGATCCAGGATAGTGTCGGGCTTATCCATCAAGGTTTGCGGTCCCTCCAGGCCGACAAAATGTTTGGGGCTCAGAGGGCCTCCCCGGGCGAGCAGCAGGGCTCTTTCCAAGATGTTTTTTAGTTCGCGCACATTGCCCGGCCAACAGTAGGATTTCAGCAGTTCTATCACTTCATCCGAGACCTCTAGGCTCGGTGATTCCAGAGCGTCGAGCAGGTACCGGACAAGGCCGGGAAGGTCCTCCATCCTGTCTCTCAGGCAGGGGATTTGGATGGGAAAGACATTGACGCGAAAGTACAAGTCCTGGCGGAAGTTGCCTTCCTGGATTTTTAGCAGCAGGTTCTGGTTGGTCGAACAGATCAGGCGGAATTCGCTCCTGCGCACTGCTATTTCACCCAGCCGTCGGTAGTGTTTTTCCTCGATGACCTTGAGGAATTCGGCCTGTACGGTGAGAGACATATCGCCGATCTCATCGAGAAAAAAGGTCCCCCCGTCGGCGACATCGATCAAGCCCGGTTTGTCCTGGGTCGCCGAGGTAAAGGCTCCCCTGGCATGGCCGAACAATTCACTGGCCAGCAGCTCTCCTTTGAGGCTGGAACAGTTGATCTCGACGAAGGGGGCGGAGTTGTTGAGACCGTTGTCATGGATCCAACGGGCCAGCACACCTTTACCGGCTCCGGTTTCACCATGGAGGATCACGGCCGATTCATTTTCGCTGGCGAGACAGGCGAGCTCTACGACTTTCCTAATGGCGCTGCTTTCGCCGAAATACGGCTCGATTTTTTTGCTCAGCCGCTGGGAGGCCAGCTGGCTTCGTCGCAGAGTGCCGATTTCCAGGCTTTTTTTCAGGATAACATCCAGGTTCTCCAGGCTGACAGGTTTGGTCAGGAAGTTGTCCGCCCCTAGATGTATGGCCTCCACCACCAGGGGTATCTCACCGTGGCCGGTGATCACCACGATAGCGATGTCGGGGTGCTTTCCCCTTAACTCGGGAATCCACTCCAGGCCTTTGCCGTCCGGCAGGACCAGGTCCAGAAGAACCGCGTCAAAACGCCGGGACATGACGGCTTTCCGGGCTTCAGCCAGGCAGGAAACCGCCTGTATGCCGTAGCCGGATTTGGAGAAATATTTGGAAAAGCCGAACTGGATACCGGGATCGTCATCCACCAGCAGCACGTTTCTTTTCATTTTCCCTTTCCCGGGCAAGGAAGGTTGATTTCCACAGTCAATCCGGGCGGCGGATTGTTGTTCCACAGTTTTATCCGGCCGCCGTGGGTTTCGATAATAGTTTTAACAATGCTTAAACCCAGGCCCGCCCCCCGCCTTCGAGTGGTGAAAAACGGTTTGTAGACTTCCGAAAGATTTTCCTCAGGCAGGCCGGTGCCCTGGTCTTTCACCTGAATGCTCAAGGTCTTTTTATTCGGTTCGAGAATGGAGATCTCGATTTCGCTGTCTTCGGGGCTGTGCTGGGCCGCATTCTGCAGCAGGTTGATCAGTACCTGCTCGAGCTTCGCGCTGTTGCCGAACACATCCAGGTCTCCGGTTTCCGCCGGCTGAACCAGGCGAACCTTGCGACCCCGATGGATGGAGGACTGGTTCCATAGCTCGACAGCTCTGGTACATATATCCTGCAGAGAGACCCAGGTGAAACTGTTTATCTGAAGGGGTTTTCCGAGCTCCAGCAGGTCTTTCATCAAGGTGGACAGGCGATCCACCTGGATGCGGATGTGATCGAGGTAGGGCCGGTATTCCAGGTTGTCCCCGATGTCCTGGAATAGAGCCTCGCTGATTGCCAGAATGGCGTTGAGCGGATTGCGCACCTCATGGGCCACACCTGAGGCCAGCTTGCCGATAACTTCCATTCTCTGTGAATTTTTGAGCTGCTCTTCCATTCGCTTGCGCTCGGTCACGTCATGAATGCTGCCCTGGTAGAAAATGCCGCCGTCCTCACCCTGGCGCACGTTGGAGGTAACCAGGCAGTCCATCAGGGTCCCGTCCTTTTTCTGCATTTTCACCTCATAATCCCGGACAAAGCCCTTGCCTTCCAGCTCCCGCCGATAAGAAGTCCGATCTTCCGGATTTGCATACAGATGATGAATATCCAGTATCATCATCTCTTCCCTGGTGTAGCCGAAAAGGTCCAGCATTCCCGGATTCACATCAAGAATCCGGCCTTCCGGCGTGCTGGTACAGAGCGCGTTTCTGGATTCCTCGAAAAGAGAGCGGTATTTCTCCTCGCTTTCGCGCAGAGCTTCCTCGTCTTTCTTGCGCTCGGTTATGTCTTCCAGCATCAAGGTGTGCAAAGTGGCGCCCATAATTTCGTTCTTTGCGTATTTCAGTTTGAATATTCTACCCTCTAATTTCTCATCTCTGATTCCGACTTCGATGTCGATGGGTATCTTGAACTGATCGATACTGAATAGCGATCCCCGGGTGTAGATCTCGATGTCG
>CAZSTM010000005.1:0-24969 GCA_964609635.1 uncultured Gemmatimonadales bacterium | reverse complement strand
ATGTTCCTCGATATACTTGACCGCAGTCTCCAGGTCGGGCAGGATCTTGGTGCAGAAGCGAATCATCCAGGGATTGCACTCCTTGAAAGAGAAGGGGCTGAAGGCGATCACGAACTTGCCGAGGTTATAGGAGGCGTGGAACACCTCCATGGCGCTGCCCACGGAGGGCTTGCAGTAGTTGACCAGCAGGATGTCGCACTCGGCGATGTCCTGAAGGTCGAAACTGACTATCTCATTGGCCGAGTCCACCTCACGATCCTTGAAGTTACGGCGCATGGGATCAAGCATGATAAAGCGTTCGGAGAAAAGCTTCTTGGCCCGTTCGCGCCACACACCGCTCTCGTGCGGACTGCAATCCATGATCGGCCCGCAAAGATAGACCTTCTTGATTCTTTTTTCGGCACCCATCCTTTAACCAGTCTCTGTGACCCGGCGTTGAAAACAATGCCCCGGCGACCTGGGAGCGCATGGATTAAAACAACATCTTATTTTGGTAAGAAAATAAAACCGAGTGCCGGGAATTGGCAACTTAAATCTGCCGGCATTGAGGGTATCCAACTCTAACGAGGCTCAAAGGGAGGCGGTGAAAGCCAGGATGAGCACTCCCTTACCGTAGGATGGACCGCCGATTAGAAAAGTCCCTCCGTCGGGAATGCCCAGCACCCCATCCATAAGCCGATCGCGCGAATCGGCCGGGCCGAGCTTTACCTTAAGGCGAATCTTGTTGTCCTGGAAACCTTGCGGCTGAATGACCAGCCGGTTTTCTCCCAGCAGTTCGAGAGATTTTTCTTCTCCGGTCTCACATTTGATCTTATCGGTCTTTTCCAGTCGGAAGGTATTGTAATTCAGCCGTTCCAGGTCCTTTTTAATATCCTTGAGTTCAGCATCCATACCTCCGCCGGAATTGTCGGCCGCGATCTGATGGATGGTGATAGTGAACTCCTGAGCGTCCAGCGGTCCCGGGATGCCGAGCAGGACAGCCGGCAAGACCAACAGAAATATTCGGCTGAGGTGGGAGCGGGAGGATTTTTTTACTTTCATTTTCGGCCTTTACCTTAGGGTGAAGTCCCCTATCAGTTACTGGCGGAGGGCTGGTCGTTGATCCAGATAATTGTATGCCCGTCCTCAGAGGACGGATTCAGCAACAGGAAACTGTGGTAGGAGCAATCGATGGACTCGACCACGATCTGGTTTTCGACAGCGGCGCCGAACGGATGGTAGAAAAAGAAAAGAACCACTGCAGCCGCCGCAAGTCCCAGCCAATAAGTTAGTTTTCTGCCTTTGCGCACCCCGGGGCTTGCAAGATGGTGGGCGATCTTCTCCCAGTCGCGGCGTTTGGCGAGTTCGTCCGCGGCTTCCGGAGCTGCAAGTCGCAGCAGAGCACTCAGAGACTCGTAGTCGCGCAGGCTCTCACGGTAAGCGGGGTCCCCGGCCAGGAGCGATTCCACTTTTTCCCTGCCGAGATCGTCGTCCAGCTCGCCGTCGTGATAGCGCTGGAGAAGTTCATCGTTTTCAGACAAACCTTTTTCATCCATGCACAGATGGCTCCTCAAAGGCGCAAAGTTACAAAGTTGCCGGTTGTTTGTGGTGCCCGCTTCAACGGGCGGGTTGTGTATTATCTTTATGCCGGCGACACGGTTTCTGCTCCACCGGCGCGCGTTCGCTAACGAACTCTGCTCTAACTGTGTCCCTGCGGCTGAACGATTTTTTATAATTAACGGTGGTGAAACAAATCACGCTCCGCTTTAATCCAGGATTTTCCACTGGCGCAGGGTCTCCGCCAGGTTCTTCCGGGCGTAGTGAAGGCGGCTCATTACCGTGCCGGGCTCCAGGCCGGTGATCTCGGTTATTTCAGCGTAACTCAAGCCGTTGATTTCCCGGAGGATCAGAACCTTACGGTGTTCCGGGCTCAACGTGTCCGCAGCCCTATGCACAGCCGCAGCCAGCTCTTTGCTATAGACTTGCTCGTCCGGGGCCTGCTCGGCCGGAGCGGCGATACTTTCCAGGCCCTGCCGGGAATCACTCCAGTCCCAGGAGGTCTCTTTGTCCAGCTTTCTGGACTGCCTGCGGCGGTAATCGGTGGTGGTATTCAAGGCGATTCGATAAAGCCAGGTAGAGAATGAGCTCTGGTGTTTGAATCCATCCAGGGAAGAGAAAGCCCGGATGAATGTTTGCTGGACAATATCATGAGCGTCGTCGCTTGAACCTGCCATCGAGGCTGCCAGGCGAAAGATTCTCTCATGGTAGCGCTCGAAAAGATCGCGGAAAGCCGTTTGCGAGCCGGCGCGCGCCTGTTCCACCAGTTTATGGTCGTCCGGCCGCTGAGCCTCGGTCTGGGTCAAATTCCACCTGTCGCTCTGTTAGACGTCATTCGTAGCTCAATATTCAAAAATTCTTCTTAATTTTTATTTCTTTTGCGCAGTTTATCGGCGGCCTTTTTGCCCTCATCGCTCTCGCGGTAATCCCTGGTCAATTGAGTGTAAAGCACTGTCGCCAGCTCTGGATCGTTAAGCTTGGTGTCCGCCAGGTCCGCGGCGCGCAGCAGGTATTCGGGGCTGGCAGGGTTGGCGGGGAACAGTTCCGCCAGGCGGCGGTAGGCACCGAGCGCATCGGCGTAATTCTTGGTTTGTTTCTCGTGCAATTCGCCGATTTTTATCAACATTTCGGCCGAGCGCGCGTCCTCCGGAAACTCGGACACATGTCGTTCATAAAAAAGGATCGCCTTGGGGGTATCATCCAGGCGTTCGATACACAGCCGGGCCAGCCGGGTATAGCAGTCCATTCGAATCTCCGGGAAGGGGAAGCGTTTGGCGGTGTCCTCGAGCTGGAGCACGGCCTGGGCGTAGTTCTTCCGGGCCTCTTCCACTTCGGCCAGGGATACCGAGGCCCTGGCCGCCTCGATACTCGCCGGGTATTTCTCGATTACCGAGTTGTAAATGCTGGTGGCCATCCGGTAGTTTTTCAGCTGCCGGAAATGCACATCACCGGTTTTCAGCATAGATTCGACAACCGCTTCCCCATAAGGCGCGATGAGCGGCACGGTGCGGTAGGCCAGGATCGCCCGGCGCCACTCGCCGAGCAGGCAGTGCATGTCACCCCGGATCACCGTCACCCGGTCGGCCTGTTCCTGGTAGCCTGAGCGATAGAGGTAATGGCGGCATTCGTCGATCGTGTAGCTTGCCAGGGCTTTCACTTCGGCATCGGCCAGCACCTGAATAAACTCAAGGTGCCCCTGCTGCCCGCCTTTGGAGGTCAGTTCATCCTCGAGGATTTTAAGCACGAAACCTTTGAGCGCCCCGAGTTCGTCATCGCCGAAAAACGAGGTTATTTTTTTCTTCTTGGCGGTGGCCAGGCGCTGAAGGTTAAGCAGACAGGCGGGGATCAAGGGGCTGGAGGGATATATATAGACAATTTTGAGGTAACTGGCCAGGCCGGCGGGCTCGGACTTGTTTTTTTCATAAAGGTCGGCCAGAAAAAATTCAACGCTGTCCAGCTTTGCCGACTCAGGGTAAATGTCGCGAAAGCTCGCGCACTCATCGATCAACGCTTCACCATAGCCTTCCGGGTCGCTGTGGTATTTTTCTTTCAACAGCTCGAAGTAAGAAAGCTCATCCGGAAGGGCGGCCGAAAGGTTCGCCAGAGCAATCAGCACCAGGCAAACCGCAAGGCCTGCAGATTTTCCGCCGGTTTTTATCCTCTGTCGGGAAAGCTGTATCATGGCTCCTCCTTTAATTTAAGAATACCGGACCCGGACAAGCCGGAAGTAAAAAATCAGACAGGATAGCCGTATAAACTGGATGGTGCTAAATTTTTTCGGTTGCAGTTTCAGACAATGTTTCGACGGTTTGCGGCGCCAGGGCTTCCGGGGAAAGCGGAAAACTGACAGTAAAAGTGCTGCCCTTACCTTGGGTACTGTCGACCGTTATTTCCCCGTTCAGCAAAAGGGCCAGTCTGCGGGCGATTGAAAGCCCGAGCCCCGTGCCGCCGTAACGTTTTTTCAAGGATCCGTTCTCCTGACGGAACTCCTCGAAAATGTGCGGCAATTCCGATTTGCGGATACCGATACCGGTATCGCTTACGGCGATCCACCAGTTGGAAAGCTTTGGATGGCGGCCGGTGGTAATCCGGATGCTGCCGGAGTCGGTGAACTTTACCGCGTTGTCCAGGATGCCCAGCAGCAGCTGACTGACTATTTTCCGGTCGGTATAAACCTTCTTCAGGTTTTTATCGGTCTTGATTTTAATTTTCAAATTTTTTTGACGGGCCAGCGGCTCGATTACAGTAATTACCTCGCTTAGCAGATTATCCAGGCTCTGAAGTTTCACCTCGATTTTTGATTTCTCGAATTCAAGCCTGGCGAACTCCAGGATTTTATTTATCTGCTCGTAGAGTGATTTGCTGTTGGAGTCGATAATGGTAAGACTTTTTTTCTGCTTGAGGGTCAGGGTCCCCTGGCGTTCTTCACTCAACAGGCGACAGAAACCCATGATCGAGTTCAGAGGTGTTTTCAGCTCATGGGAGACCGAGGCCAGGAATTCGTTTTTCAGCTTGTTGGCTTCTTCCAGTTTCATTTTGCTGTTATAAAGCTGTTCGTTCGATTCCTGCAGCCGCCAGGTGCGCTCGGCAACCTTGCGTTCGAGCTCCACCGCGGTTTTTTCTATTTTACGTCGTGCTTCCAGGATGGAGGGAATCCAGAGAAAAAATCCGTAGGCCAGACAGAAATAGCCGAAAGGTTCCAGAAAAATGGTTTTCAGAAAGAACACCATTTCCCGGTTGAAATATGGGAAAAGATTATCGAAAAAAGCCAGTCCGGCCAGCAGCTCGACCAGTGAATCCAGAAAGACCATGGAGAAACCGACTACCAGGAAAGTCCAACCACGGCCTTTGATTTCGGGGTGGCGGTTGCCGTTGGCCACCAGGAAACCGAGGATGGTCAGCATGATTGCCATCCTGATAAAGGTCAGGGTGATCGGTGAATAGAGAAAGGAGAGGAAGAGATCGCCGATGATAATTGCGTTTAGGATAATAGTCAGCAGGAAGATAAAGCTGACTAGGGTTTCCTCGATTTTGAAAATCCGGGCAAACATGCTTCTTGCCATTTGAAACCTCTTTGCGGTTGAAGACGTGCCGGATACCTTATTTATCGGCCCTATAGATGCGGGTACAGTTGCGACCGTCGTTTTTCGCCTGGTAAAGGGCCAGGTCGGCGCAACCGATCAGTTTTTTCGAATCGGCACAGTTGGTCGGATAGTCTGCAATACCTGCGCTCACCGTGATCGATACCATCTTGCCGTCGATTTTCACTTTCATCTTTTCAACCGCTTTCCGGACACGTTCTACGTAGATCAGAGCCTTGGAGCTGGTTATCTCCGGCAGGATGACAACGAATTCCTCTCCCCCGTAACGACAGATCACATCGACCCGGCGGGTCATTTCTACAATTTTGTTCGCCAGAGATTGAAGCACCTTGTTCCCCGCCTGGTGGCCGTAAGTGTCGTTGATGTTTTTAAAGAAGTCGATATCGATCATCACCAGGGATAACGATTTATTCAGGTAGCGGTCGACCCTTTCGATTTCCTTGGAGGCGCGGTCGATAAAATAGCGATGGTTGAAAAGCCCGGTCAAGGCATCGTGGTCGGCCAGATTACGGATGTAATCTACCATTCTGGCGTTGACTATCGCCACGGCCGCCTGGGAGGCCACCAGATTCATGAACTCGAGATCGTCCTCGGTGAATGCCCCATGGTCGGACTTGTCGGTACAATTGAGTACACCGAGCACCTCGCCCTTATGTATAATCGGCACACTGAGAAAGGAATTACTCTTGTAACGTCTCCTGATGCCGTCGCGACTGAAGCGTTTGTTTTCGGTAATATCGCCGATCAGAAGCGGCTGGGCATGTTCGGCCACCCAGCCGGTTACAGATTCCCCCACCCTGATACGAACTTTTTTCATAAGTTTCTTGCTCATTCCACGGGCCGCTTTGACTATTAAGTAATCTGCCTCTCGTATCATCAGGGAGCTGACGCCCGCACGAAGTTCCCGGGTGACGGATTCGATAATCAATTCGAATAATTTTTCCAGCTCCAGAGTTGAATTCAGCGCGTTGCCGATCTCGGTGAGAATCCGCATCCGGCTGATTTTCCGCTCGAATCCCTTTAAAAGATCTTCCAGTTGCGGTAGATCCTTATTGATCTCGATGCTGGAACGCTTTGGTTTACGGGGCTGGGTCGGCATTAGCAAAAAAAGATTGAAGTTTGGCTTAGCGTTGAAAATAGATCGGCCGGGAAAACATTTCAAGGATTTTACCGGCTTAGGAAATTGTTAACCTTTGATTTTTATCCCGGTCGGGTTATATTGATTTAAAGTGAAAACTTTTTGTCAATTATCGAGTTAGTATTGCGCTCACTAATGTTAAAGTGAGGATTTCAAGATGATTACCCAAACCGTAATTTTAGGTATGCTGGCCGGGGGACAAATGCACGGTTACGAGATCAAGAAGCGGATTCGCAGGGTGCTCGGCCCCTCTGCGGACATCAATTTCGGCTCGATCTACTATGGCTTGAAAACCTATGTCTCCAAGGGTTGGGTGGATCATATCCGCGATGAACCGGGAAAAGGAAGTCCGGAGCGTTCGATTTACCGTATCACCCCCAAGGGACGCAAGCGGTTGAAAAAGCTGCTGGAGATAAACCTGGGCGATACCGAAGTATCCCTCGGCTGTGTAGAGGCGGCACTGGCTTTCATGGACCACTTGCCCGCGGATCGGGTAAAAGAGATCCTGACCGAGCGCTATGAGAAGCTTAAAGCCTGTTACGAGGAGTCCCTGGAGAAGGAGCCCCCGGACAGAGAACCTCCTGCCGCCCGCTTTCTTCGTGAGTTCCGTCTCTATCGCCTGGGAGCGGAAGTCCACTGGATGAAAAATATTCTGCCCAAGCTCAAAGGCAACTAGCGGCTGCCTTTACCCCCGGCAGAGGCGCGGGCGAATTCTTCGATTCTTTCGTAGTATCTTTTCCCCAACAGCATATGCAGGTCCAGGTGCCCGCCGCCTGGTATGGGCCACCACTCGAGACTGGTCGGCCCTTTTGTTTCCGCCAGTCTTTCACCAAGCTCAAAAGGCACCACCTCATCCGCCGTGCCGTGGATGATCAGAGCCGGCACCCGGACTCCGGACAGCGCCCCGGCAACCTCCCAGCGGTTTTTCATGAACAGGTGCATGGGAAGAAAACCGAAAACCTGCCGGGCCATGTCTTTGCCCCGGCAGAAAGCCCCCTCCAGGATTAGACCGCCGACCTGCCGCCGGGACGCCAGATATACGGCCGGGGCCGAACCGAGAGAGCGGCCGAAAAGAACCAGCCGTCGGACGGACAGACCTCTGGTTTCAACCAGATAATCCCAGACCGCTGTTGCATCCTCCTGGAAACTTTTCTCCGAGGGACGCCCCAGTGAATTTCCATAACCCCGGTAATCGAAAAGCAGGGCGCCGATTCCATGCTGCACGAACGGAGCGAGCCATTCCAGCCGATGAGAGATGTTCCCCGCGTTGCCGTGAAAAATAACCAGAACCGGGGCGTTTTCTTCCGCAGCCGGGAAATACCAGCCGTGGAGCGTTCCTCCTCCGGCGGGCTTAAGCAGCACCTCCTCGTACGCCAGATGGTAAGAATCGGGATGTTCCTCGAGTTCGGCGGTCGGATAAAAGGTCAGCAGGTTCTCCAGCAGACGAATCAGCAGGGTCACTACCAGCAGCACCACCAGCAGGGAGAGCGGCCCTACCCAGAGGCTTTTCAGGACTCCCATGGAACGATCACCTTTATCATGGTTTTAAGTTTGTTTCAACCCTATTATAATAAAGAATGTACCGCCTGCGCACAACCACAAAGCCCCTGTTTATTGACATGGAAGGATTGTTACCACAGGTATGCTTGCGCATTCAGGTTATCCGGTTATTTTAGACAGCGAGCTTCTTCGGAGAATACTTACCCCTCGGGTCGGGCTTTCCCCTGCACCGCACGATAAGGGGCTTGATAATATTTTCACTCCCTTTCTTTTGAGGTTACCATGAACAGTCTTTTCCCCGGCAGCTCTTGTCGAAACCGACCGCCGACAGTCGGTCCGCTTTCTGTTCTGTGCAGTGTGATCGTCCTTTGTGTTCTTTCCGGCAACTGTGGAAAAAAGGAGGAACAAGCTATGGCCAAACCGGTATTTTCCGCGTTCGTGGAAACCGATTCCCAGACCGGCCAGGATGTAGTCGTTCTCGAAAGAGGAGGCGAAAGCCCGCTGGTGGCCAGAATTGCCCCGCAATCCGGTGCAAACCTGTTCAGCCTCCGGTACGAGGGCCGGGAGTTGCTGTATGTTCCGGAGAGTCTGGATGAGCTTCCCGGATTCCGTTACGGTATTCCGGTGCTTTACCCGACCCCTAACCGGGTGGCCGGTGGAAAGTTCACCTTCGAGGGGCGCAGCTTTGATTTTGGACTGAACGACGGAGACCGCTTTCTGCACGGGCTGGTGCACTCGGTGCCCTGGGAGTTCGAGGAACCCTCGACGGATGAGAACGGGGCGAGCGTGCTGACCTACCTGGATTTTACGCCCGGCAGCCCGCTTCACCGGCTTTTTGGATTCGACCACCGCATCAGCCTTAAGTTTACCGTGGACAGCCGGGGAATCCGCTTCGATTACACCGTGGATAACCGCGACAGTCTTACCGTCCCCTATGGTCTTGCTCTGCACCCCTATTTCATTTACCTCGGAAAGCGCGAGCAAACCTGTCTCACCGTACCGGCCGCCGGGCATATGGAGGCTGTGAACCTGATGCCCACGGGTGCTGTCGAACCGCTCGAGGGCGGAGCCTACGACCTCACCGGCGGCAGGGCTTTATCGGAACTCGACCTGGATGATGTATATATCGGCATGAAGCCGGAAAAACCCGCTTTTATCGAGTACCGGGATGCCGGGGTAATAATCACCCTGAAAGCATCGGCGGAATTCACCCACATGGTGGTATATACCCAGCAGCCGAAGTTTTTTTGCGTGGAAAACCAGACCTGCTCCACGGATGCCCACAACTTTTACGCCCGCGGCCTGAAAGATGTGTCCCACTTGCTGCTGGTTCCTCCCGGATCGAAAGATACCGGCTGGATACATTTTCTGTTGACCCGCGCGGACGACTGATAGTTCATTTAAATACCTTCCGGGTTGCGCAGGTGATAATCCGAGGGAGTACACCCGGGTTGCCGACCGCCGAAGGTTGTCAATTTCTTGACACTCAAGGAGAAGTTTTGTATATAAAAAGTTTCCAAAAAATTAGGATAACTAATATCTAGGTTGGCTTTCAATCCCATGGAGTTCATTTATGAAAAATTATACGAGCCAGGATATTCGCAACATCGCTGTTCTGGGACACGGAAGTTGCGGTAAGACTTCTCTGACCGGCGCGCTCTGCTTTGCAGCCGACTCCTCGAAACGCCTGGGCAGTGTCGATGAGGGAAACAGCCTGACCGATTTCAGCCAGGACGAGATCGACCGGAAAATCTCGATCAACCTGGCTACGGCCTTTGCTGAGTGGAAAGGCACGAAGATCAATCTGCTGGACACCCCGGGATACCTGGATTTTATCGGGGATGCCCATGCGGCTGTCCGGGCGGCGGATAATGCGTTGATCGTGGTACATGCGGTCGGAGGGGTGGAGATCGGCACCGAGATGATGTGGCGCCTGGCCGCAGAACAGAACATGCCCGTGGCCTTTTTTATCAACATGATGGACAAAGAGCACACCGATTTCAACAAGGTCATAAATCAATTGAAAAGTACTTTCGAGGGACGTATCGTGCCGCTGAGTATCCCGATAGGAGAGGGTGAAAACTTCCGCGGTGTGGTCGATCTGGTAAGTAAACAGGCCCGTCTGGGAAAGAAGAATACCCAGAGAGACGAGTACGAAGTAAGCGATATCCCCTCCGAATTGGCGGAAACAGTGGAAGAGGCGTACAGGGAATTTGTCGAGGCCGTGGTGGAGCAGGATGATGAGTTGATGGAAAAATATTTCGATGATAAACCATTGGATGAAAAAAAACTTGCCGCAGCACTTAAAAAAGGCGTGGCCGCCAGGGAGATTATCCCGGTGTTCTGCGGCAGTTCAACCCTGACCTATGGAATCCGCGCCCTGCTGGATTCACTGGTGCAAAACCTGCCCGATCCGGTCATGCTGCCGCCGCTGGTCGCTAAAACGGCGGAGAAAGACGAGGAAATCGAGATCGCCCGCACCCCCGATGGGTCGCTGGTGGCACTGGTTTTCAAGACAATTACCGAGCCCCATGTTGGTGAGATGAGCTATTTCCGGGTTTTCAGAGGTGTGCTCAAAGCCGGGGATGAGGTGGCCAACGCCAACGACAACCAGATCGAGCGCCTGGGACACCAGAGTATCATGCAGGGCCGGGAACGGATCGAGGTGGAGCAGCTGGTTGCGGGAGATCTGGGTGTGGTGGCCAAGCTCAAGCACACCCATACGGGCAATACCCTTACTGCCAAAGGGGCCCTGGTGGTTCTGCCGGAGATCGTGTTCCCCTGCCCGGTTATGAACGTGGGCATCGAACCCAAGGCTCGCGGTGACGAGGAGAAGATCTCCCAGGGTCTGAAAAAATTGCAGGAGGAGGATCAGACCTTTCGCAGCCACTACGACAGCGACCTGCACCAGATGATAGTCTCCGGCATGGGTGAACTTCACCTCGATGTAATCATGGCCAAGCTCAAGCATAAGTTCAATGTGGACGCCGAATATGTAGAGCCCGGAATTCCGTACCGTGAAACCGTGCGCAAGACAGCCCAGGCCCAAGGCAAGTACAAGAAACAGACCGGCGGCAGGGGACAGTACGGGGACTGTAGTATCCGCATCAGCCCGCAAGATCGCGGCGCGGGAGAGGAATTCGTGAACAAAATAGTCGGCGGCTCGATCCCCGGCAAGTTCGTACCCTCGGTGGAGAAAGGCATCCGGGAGGCGGCCGGAAAAGGTGTGCTGGCAGGCTATCCCGTAGTGGATTTCCAGGTGGAATGCTATGATGGAAGCTACCACTCGGTGGATTCCTCCGACATCGCCTTCCAGGTCGCCGGAAGCATGGCTTTTCAGAAAGCGGCCCTGGATGCCAACCCGGTGGTTCTGGAACCCATCCAGGACGTGGAGGTGCTGGTGCCCGAGGAGTACATGGGTGATGTGATCGGCGATCTGAACAGCCGCCGGGGGCGCATAATGGGCATGACCAGCGAGGGCAATTTCCAGAAAGTTACCGCCAAAGTGCCGCTGGCCGAGTTGTACAAGTACTCGACCCAGGTGCGCTCGATTACCCAGGGAAGAGGGATGTACAAGAGTGACTTCTCACACTATGAGGAAGTTCCACGGGAGTTGACCGAGAAAATCATCAAAAAAAGCAAGAAAGAAAAGGAGAAAGCCTGAGCGGGAATATCCGAACTCGGTTATTACCCCCGCTTAACTATCAAGCCCTCCTCACGGCTGCCGCTGCAGGCACCGGGGGAGGGCTTTTTCCTTTTTTTCTCTCAGGTGGTGTGCTCAAGAAAAAAATGGGCCTTGGAATCTGCAAATTCCAAAGCCCGTCTGCACAATCAGCTTCCGCGAAGAAGTCCTGTTTACCGGGGGTCGGTAACAGAGAAGTTGTTTGTGCATTAGACTCTTATGAGTCATTTATCATATCGGCCGCCCTTGAAAATACTTTAATTTTATGGGGGTGTCAAAAATATTTTTACAGTGCCTTTTTAATGGAATTTGTTACTTTTCCGACTCCCAACACTCCCCCGAAGTCTGATTGTCGCGCTGAAGCGCGGGTATCGTACTGCGCAAGGGCCTCCGCCAAGCTCAGCTTGGCTACGGTTCAGTTTCCTTGCCTTTGAAAGCCGTTAATTAAAGTTATCGATGGTTTTCACCAGGCCTTTTTGAGGTCAAACTTATTTTCCGCCAAAGGATTAGCCTATTATCCGGGAGTGTTACACAACCCGCCCTTACACTCTCCGGCGCAGCAGAACGACTCCGGCTTGCAGGGGAAGAACCGGAGGATACCGGTTCCGGCAAGAGAGGTCTGCAGGATGAAAACCCTTGAAAAAAAATCCTCTTTGTGATAATCTCCTTTAGAATCAGGCTCTTACAAATAATATCGAGCTCAAGACGGCGCCGAATTTTTAGACCGAATGACAGGGTGACAAAATTCGGTTCATCCTGCTGTCATGTCTGATTTTTACTTCCGGCTGGTCCGGGGCTACGCGGCGTTTATAAGGTTCCGGCCGCTTGCTCCGGCGGTGGACAATGCGGAAAAAGGCTTGGAAGGAAAGCAGATGAAAAAGGTGGCCATAATCTCCACCAAGGGCGGGGTCGGCAAGACTACCACCTCGATCAATCTGGCCCATGGGCTCTCGCTGCAAGGCAAGCGGGTCATCCTGCTGGATTGCGATCCACAGAACAATGTGGCGGAAATTTTCGATCTGGAAAACGAGGGGGCCTTGAGCGAATTGTTGGTCGGTAAAAAGGCCGATATGACCGAGGTGCGCAAGAACCTTTTCGTTATCCCCTCGGGTGGACGAAGGCTTTTCCAGAGCGAGTGGGAAATATCGCCGCGTAAGGATAGGGACAAGGTGCTCAGCTTCGTGCTCGAAGACCTTACCAACTGCGACTATGTTATCTGCGATTGCAGCAGCGGGATGAACCTGGTCAATATCAACGTGCTGTATTTTGTCGATATGGTAATCATACCGGTGGGTATGGACTATTTTTCGATCAGCGGGCTTAAGCAGACTTTCGAGCTGATCAAGGAGGTTTGCCAGCGCACGGGCCACCAGGTGCGGTTGATGGGAGTGCTGGCTACCCAGTACGATGGGCGTACCAGGATCAGCCGGGAGATTTACGAGGTGCTGTCCAAGCTGTTCCCTAAAGAGCTGTTCAAGACAGTCATACATAACAACATCAGGCTCAGGGAATCTCCCGCTTACAGTATGACTATTTTCGAGTATGACATCTCGAGCACCGGAGCGCGCGACTATATCAATCTGACTGCGGAGGTCCTCGCAGGTGAAAGATAGCAAGTGTCCTCCCCGGGCTTTGACCGTGGCCGGCAGCGACAGCGGGGGTGGTGCGGGAATCCAGGCGGATTTGAAGACTTTTCAGTCTTTCGGCTGTTTCGGCATGAGTGTGCTCACTGCGGTCACCGCCCAGAATTCCCTCGGCGTACAAGGGGTTCACAAGCTGCCGGGAGATTTCGTTCGCCTGCAGCTCGAGGCGGTGCTCGCCGACATCGGCGCGGATGCTGTCAAGTGCGGCATGCTGGCCGATGCCGAGATTGTCGAGGCCGTGGCCGAGGTGCTCCTGTGCTTCAAGCGGCCGCCTCTGGTGCTGGATACAGTGCTGCTGGCTAAAAGCGGCGATCCGCTGCTGGAGGACCGGGCGGTTCAGACGATGGTAGAGCGCCTTTTCCCGCGGGCCGCCTTGATTACTCCTAATGCCCTAGAGGCCGAGCGGCTGGTGGGTTTCCCGGTCACCGATACCGAAAGCATGGCTCGCGCGGCCGCAGCCCTCCAGTCGATGGGCGCCGCCGGAGTGCTGGTCAAGGGTGGACATCTGGAGGGAGAAAAACTGATCGATTACCTGGCTCTGCCCTCGGGGGAAGAGAAAATATTCGAGGGCCGGCGAATCCATACCCCGCACACTCATGGAACCGGCTGCACTTTGAGTGCAGCCGTGACCGCAGGCCTGGCCCGGGGGCTTTCATTGATCGAGGCGGTCGCCGTGGCTCGCGACTACGTGCTCTGCGGCATCGAAAACTGCCACCCCACCGGCTCTGGTTATGGTACTCTGCGGCACGCCTCGTTCGAGGAGCAAATAAAAAAATTCTTTCGATAATAAACGATTCCGCAAAATTAAAAAAAGCGCCGGAGCAGTCGTTCCGGCGCTTTTTTTCTTAGGTCTTTTTTTCGGCTCAGGAGCTCACCAGCCCGGCTCATCAGGCCAGATGGGCCCGGTAGCCGCCGTCATCCAGGTAATCGCTTCTCAGGTAGTCCAGGGTCAGCGCATCGGCGCTGGGTCCCAGGCGCTCGTTCCAGTAGAGCATCTCCTCTTTGGTCATCGGGGTGAAACCGGCGGTCATGGCGGCGGCGCTCTCCACGTGTTCCGGGATAGTCATCCCCAGGAGCATGCCGTGCACCGGCAGGCTCATGGCGTAGCGCAGCAGCTCCGAACCCGGGGCTTTGTCCGGCTCGTCGTTTTTCTGGATCAGCCTTCTCTGTCCGGTAACCTTGAAAGCCCACAGACCCACACCCTGCTCGTTTGCCAGCGGGATGGCCTCATCCTCGAAGCTGCCCTCCGGTGGAGCATCGAATTCCCCGCTAAAGTGGACCCTGGCCGCGCTGGTGGCCATCGCGACTACGTCGAACTGGAAGCGCTTCATCGCCTCAACCGCAGGATTCGGCCTGTGGGCGGTCATACCGACATACTTGACCACTCCCTCTTCCTTGAGTTTGACTAAGGTCTCCAGTGAGCCCGAGGTGAACATCGCCTCCACATCTTCCATGGTGGTCAGGCCGTGCATGTTGCCCACATCGATATAGTCCGTGCGGAAGCGTTCCAGCGAGGTCTCGAACTTTTTCATCAGCTTGTCCGGAGTTTCGTCCGGACCGTATTTGGTGCTTAGATAAACTTCGCTGCGGTAGTCCTCCAGCGCCTCGCCGAAACGCCGCTCGCTTTTGCCTTCACCGTAGCTGGACCCGGTGTCGAAGTAATTTACGCCTTTGCGTCTGGCAAGATCGATCAGCGCCAGGGCATCCTCGTCTTTCTTGACCATCGAAAGCGCGCTGCCTCCGCCCATACCCAGTATGGAGGCGACCATTTCGGTCTGACCCAGGCGCTTCGCCGGTACGACAGTTTTCGGCTTGACTTCCTCTTTTTCCCCGGAACAGGCAATGCCGCCGAATAGCGCGGCCGAGGCGGTTCCCACCCTGATGAAATCTCTTCTGCTCAAACGCTCCGAGGAATTATGGTTCTTATTTTTCATGGCAGTTACACTCCTGTCTCTATTGGGTGTGGCCGGGTCTAAGATATCGATAATCTTACCTCTCAATCGGCGCTAAGTCAACAATTTTTATTCTATTATTCTATTATGGTACCTGACAGGGGTAACTTAGCGCCACCGACCTCCGCCCACATTCTGAACCGGGTTTATGATGATGGGCGAGTAACCGGTTACTTTGACGGGAAAATTGAGTTAAACATCTTAAAAGCGTGATGAAAATGAAAAATTGATTATCAGGCTTTTACCCCGGGCATCGTAGGGGCGGCCGGTCGCCCCTGCACAATTGATGATTTTTCAAATTGTTTCAATATCTCCCAGGCTGTTCTTGACATTCAGGCAAAGTATTTTAGCTTAGAAACAAATTGGAATGCCCGCTGTTTGATTTGCTCTGAAGTTCTGTCGGTATTGATGTGCTTGAGCTCAATGTGTAACAATCAGCCGGTTCCTCCGGTAAGCCACCGATCCGTGCAACGGTAAAAAAAGATACGATTTCCAAAATATTTTATAAAGGGGAAAAAGATGAGTAGAGAAAGCTTGGGCCGACGGGGTTTTTTAGGACACCTGGGTGCAGCCGGTCTTGCGCTGCCCTTGGGTGTTCTGGGTTGCGGCAAGGATAAAAACCAGGGATCCGCCCTGAAGGAAAATCTACAACTCACCGGCCCCAAAGTGGGGCTGTGCACCATTGCCTTTCAGGAACAGGCTCTGGATGATGTGCTGGAGCTCGCTGCACGGGTCGGTTTCGATGGGGTCGAGCCATGGGGCAGGCCCGACCATCTGCCACTTTCGAGCACTGATGATCGAGTCCGCGCGGTGAGAAACAAAGCCGAAAACCTGGGAATTGAAGTGAGCCATTACGGCTGCTATGTGCGGCTGGGTGACGGTCAGGACCCGGAGGAAAAAGACCGGGAAATGGACCGGGTGATTCAGATAACCCGGCTTCTGGGAACCCGGATCGCCAGGATCTGGGCCGGCAACAAGAACAGCGAGGACCTGGATGAAGAAGACTGGCAGCTGATGGTCGAGGACGGGAAACGTTTCTGCGCCAGGGCCGAGGAGGCCGGCATCCTGCTCGCTGTGGAAATGCACAGCAGGACCGTAACCAACCGCGCCGCTGCCACGCTGGAACTGTTCGAGCGTGTGGGCAGCCCGGCGCTCAAGGCGAACTATCAGGCCATTTTCGGTCCCCAGGGAGAGGATTTTTACGAGCGGGCCCGCCTGGTCGGGCACCATGTGGTCATGGTCCACGCCCAGAATTCCAAGGCAGGGTCACCAGGACAGTGCCTGATCCAGGAAGGGGACCTGGACTTCCGGAAACTCTATGCTCTTTTGAAGGGATTCGGTTTCGAAGGCTATTTCGAGGTGGAGTTTGTCAAGGGGGATACTTACCAGGAAAAAGTGGCCTCGCTCGAGGCCGACTGTGCTTATCTGAAAAGTATTCGAGCCTGAGGGCGGTCGGAAAGTGACAGGATGGTTTTCCTCATGCAGGGGCGGCCGCCACCGCGGCTCGTTTCAATGATATCCTGATACATAGTCCGGAAACAGCAGCAGAAAAGGGATCTGGAGACAGTCCCTTTTTTTGTTTTCCGGTCGGCAAATAACTTGCCTGTAAGTTCGCCGGCCGGTAAATTGGGCGGGTCGGCTCTTTGGTTTCACCGGCCATACAGGAGGATTCCTTTTTGGCTCCAGCGAACGGTTTCAGGCTGCCCTATTTGGTGCGGGGCGATATCGATGGTTTTTTCGGGCTGATTGTCGACAACCTCGTCCAGTTCTTGGTGGTCAGCGGTCTGCTGATGGGCATCTATGGAATGCCTGCGGAAATTGTTTTCGGCGTCATCTTCCCCGGAGCGGCGATCTCGCTGTTGTTCGGGAATGCCTACTATACCTTTCAGGCCCGGCGGCTGGCCTTGCGCGAGCGCCGGAATGATGTCTGCGCCCTGCCCTATGGGATCAATACTCCCTCGATGTACGCCTTTACCTTTTTTATTATCGGGCCGGTGTGGGCGGCCAATCGCGCCGCCCTCGGGGATGCGCAGGCCGCCAGGCTGGCCTGGCATATCTGCCTGGCCGCGGCGTTTCTGAGCGGAGTGCTGGAAATCTCCGGCGCCGCGATAGGCGCCTGGATCCGCCGGGTTACCCCGAGGGCCGCGCTGCTGGCGACTCTGGCCGGGATAGCCATTTCCCTGATCTCGATGCCTTTTGTCATCCACATGTTCTCCAGGCCCATGTTGTGTTTTTTACCCCTGGCCATAATCCTGGCCTGTTATTTCGGTAAGCTGCGCCTGCCGTTCGGCCTGCCGGGAGGGCTGGCGGCCGTGGCGGCCGGGGCGGCACTGGCCTGGCTGGGCGGGCAGATGGACCCCCAGGCGGTGCGCTTCTCGGTCGAGGAGATGGGCCTGCGCCTGCCCCGGCTGATGGTCGGCGAGATGCTCTCCGACATGAATCTACGGCTCCTGGTTAATTCGCTACCCATAATCGTGCCGATGGGCCTGATGAACGCGATGGGCACCCTGCTGAATATCGAATCCGCGGAGGCCGCGGGAGACAGTTATCCGGTCGGTTCCACCATGTGTGTAAACGGCCTGGGCACAATTATCGGAGCGGCTTTCGGCAACTGTTTCCCCACCACCGTATATATCGGACACCCCGGCTGGAAAGCCCTGGGCGCGCGCAGCGGGTACTCGATGTTGAACGGGGTGGTGGTTACTCTGCTCTGCCTGACCGGTGGGCTCGGGATACTGGTTAGCCTGGTGCCCCCGGAGGCGGCTTATCCTATTCTGCTTTATATCGGGCTGGTGATCTGCACCCAGGCTTTCTCCGCGGTGGATATGCGGCACTACCCCGCGGTCTGCCTGGGACTGGTACCCGGCATTGCCGCCTGGGGACTGCTGCTGGTGGGTTTTACCCTCACTCTGACCACTGAGGGAAAATTCGATCTCTCGATCGCCGCAGCTCTCAAGCAGACCCTGAATTTCGACCTGCAAGGCCTGATGAACCTGGCCGGCGGGTTCCTGTTTTCCGCCGTGTTCCTGACCGCCATCACCGTCTATTACATCGACCGCGATTTTCCACGGGTCATCCTCTGGAGCACGGCGGCCGCGGTATTCGCTTTTTTCGGCCTGATCCATTCGGGGACTATCGTGGCAGGCCAGTTCACCGATCATGTGGCCCCGGGTGCGGCCTGGCGGTTCTCGCTCGGTTATCTGATGATGGCCGCTATGGCAGGTGTTTTCATGCTGCGCCGCACACGCCGGGACAATAACTCAGGTGAATCTATTAAGGAGTCAGAAGTCAAGAGTCAGGAGTCAGAATAATTTAAGCACAAAGTCACAGAGTGAGAGGCAAAACCACAAAGGGGTGATCGGGGGTGGCCTATGTGCCTTTGTGCCTGGAGCGGTGGTGGGTTGAGCGGAACTTTTGCCAATTTATTCCTCGGTGATTTCATAACCCATAAAACAAAGGATAAACATGCCTGAACTGCTTTTCGGAACCGGCGGGGTACCCCATTCGGCGGCGGACCGGAGCGTAACCGCCGGTGTCAAAAGGATCAGCGAGCTAGGGCTCGACTGCATGGAAGTGGAGTTTGTCCACGGGGTGCGGATCAAGCAGGAGGTGGCCGAGGAGACAGGCAAAGCAGCCGCCGAGCTCGGGGTCACGCTCACCTGCCACGGCCCTTATTATATCAACCTCAACTCGGAAGAAGCCGAGAAAAGACAAGCCTCTCTCAAGCGCATCCTGGACACCGCTCGGGCCGCCCACTGGCTGGGAGCGGTTAGCATTACTTTCCACCCGGCCTTTTTCATGAAAAAAGACCCTGAAAAGGTCTTCCAGGTGGTAAAACAGGCCCTGGCGGGTATCTCCGCCACAGTCAAAAAAGAGGGTCTCGAGGTGCGTATCAGCCCGGAGCTGACCGGCAAGCCCTCCCAGTTCGGCAGTCTCGAGGAACTGCTGCGCCTGAGCCGGGAGGTGGAGAACATCCATCCCTGCATCGATTTTTCCCATTACCACGCGCGCACGGCCGGGGCGCAGAACAGCTACCAGGAATTCTGCGGCACCCTGGAAGCGATCGAAACCGCCCTGGGCCGGCCGGCCCTGGAGAGATTGCACATGCATCTTTCGGGTATTAATTACACTCCCAAGGGAGAGCGAAACCACCTCAACCTGCCCGAAAGCGATATGGAGTATGCCGCCTTGCTCAAGGCGCTCAAGGATTTCAAGGTGGGCGGCCAGCTGATCTGCGAAAGCCCCAATCTGGAAGAAGACGCCCGGATGCTGAAAGATATATATCTGAAGCTGTAGGGTGGTTTTTGGGGGCGAACAGGTACAAGGGACAAAGGGACAGAGTGACTAAGAGACAGAGTGACAGAGTGACAAAGGGACAGAGTGACAGAGTGGCAAAGTGATAAAGTGACAAAGGGACAAAGGGACAAAGGGACAGAGTGATAAAGGTGCAAAGGGACAAAGGGATAGAGGCGAAGAGGGGCCGGGGGAGCTCGCCCCTAAAGCCGCAGGGGCACAGCGTGCCGTGCCCTTTTTCCTATACTTCCATGAACTTCTCTTTCGGGGCTCCGCAATCCGGGCAGATTTCGGGGGGTTCATCGCCGTCGTGACGGTAACCGCAGATAGTACACACCCAGGTTTTCATCCTGTCTCCCCGCTTGATTTAAAAGTATGAATACTTGGCCGTTAAATTGGTGGGTGCATCCTCTTAAGAAAAGTTTTTGAAAGCCGCCATTCAATATTACAACTGAAAGTAAGGGTATTTGTTACAGAGATGCTCAGCAGCTTGAAACCAGGTTTGTTTTTCATGGGGCACAGCCTGCCGTCCCAAGCCTCAAACATTGAAACGTATCTGCACTATGTCGCCGTCGGTCACCGGGTAGTGCTTGCCCTCCAGGCGCAGCTTACCCTGCTCTTTCATCCGGTGCATGTCCGGATCAACGATGAAATCCTCGAAAGCCACTACCTCGGCGCGGATGAACCCGCGCTCCATGTCGGTGTGAATCTTGCCCGCAGCCGCTACCATTTCGGTGCCCTGCTCGACTGTCCAGGCGCGCACCTCGTCGCTTATCACCGTAAAAAACGAGATCAGGCTCAGCAGCTTGTAGCTGGCGCGAATGAACTTGTCACGGGCGGGCTCGGCGATACCCATGGCCTCCAGGAATTCCGCCTGTTCCTCCGGCGCCAGCTCCGAGATCTCCTGTTCCAGCTTGGCGCAGAAAGCGATGCTCCCGCTGAACCGCCCGGCCAGGACGGGATCGAGCTCTATGTTCTCCTCGCCGGTATTGACCATTACCAGCCGCGGCTTGAGACTCAGGAACTGGAAATTGACAATCTGCCGTACATCGTCCTGGTCCAGGGAGGCTTCCCGCAGTACAATGCCCTCCTCGAGACAGCTCCGGCAGCGAGTTAACAGCTCGAATTCCGGCGAGGATTTCTCTCCCTCTTTTTCGAGCCGCGAGAGACGTTTCTCGATAACCAGCAGATCGGCCAGGGCCAGCTCTTCGTCCAGGCTCTGGATGTCGGATGTCGGGTTGATACGGCCCAGCGGGTGTTGCACGGCCTGGTCCTCGAAAGCCCGTACCACGTAGGTAAAAGCATCCACCGTGCGCATCCAGCCCAGTTCCTCTGAGGTGAAACCGCTCTTGCCGCCGGATTCGGTGATTCCGGCTAAATCGACAAAATTTATCTCGGCGGGGGTGGTTTTTTGGGGTTTGAAAATGCCGCTTAAGGCATCCAGACGTTCATCCGGCACCTGTATCCGGCCGATATTAGCCTTCTTGCCGGAGGCGTGGAAGCCCTCCGCGCGCGCGTGCTGACCGGTCAGGGTGTTGAAAACCGTGGTTTTCCCGGACAGAGAGTAACCGATTATCCCGATTTCCATAAGCCGAATTGAATGCCGGAAGATGAGGTTACTTTATGGTAAGCCGGCGGCAGAATCGCAGTATGGGAGACTGCGCTCGGCCGTGTATGCTGCCGGCCGGAAGATAACCGGCCGGCCGGGGAAATCTGCGAAAGTTCTCAGCAGTTGAGTACTGTTTGCTCCGACCCCTGAAAAAAGGAGTCAATCCTGATTCTTTTCCGTGGAAGAATCAGAGGAATAAGTCTTGGTGCCGGTGGGCCGATCCTCGTTGTAAATCTCATCCTGCTTGGGCAGCTCCTCCTGAATGTCCTTGACACTTTTTTTGAACATGCGGATGCTTTTTCCCAGGGACTGGCCGATTTCCGGCAGGCGCTTGGCGCCGAAAAGCAACAGGGCAACGATACCGATTATTACTAGTTCTGTCGTTCCAATATTGGGTAACATGATTCCTCCTCTAGATAGTCGCGCATGTGATCGGGCTGTCGGTGGCCGTATGGTTTTAACAATTCCGGCGGCCGGGTATCGTTTTTATTCTTCTATATTTAAACTATCATGAAAGGGCAAGAAAGTAAAGAATAATCGAGGTGGCTGCTTAAGAATCAGTGGTCATGAGTGGTGCAGCTCACCCGGAAACCATGAAAATGTTTTTCGCAGGGACAAAACATGCTGTGCCCCTATACCGGCTTTTGGATTCCTAGGCCTGGATGGTTTCCAAACAGAAACGGTTCTACTCCCGAATAAGGCTGCGCCAGAGGAGCTCCAGCGCCTTGACCGAGCAGCGCAGGCGGATCTGTTCCCGGTCCCCGGTGAAACTGAACCGCTCGACCGAGGTCTCTTGCGGCGAGCTGAGGCAGATGAATACTGTACCCACCGGTTTTGCGGGGGTGCCTCCGGAGGGGCCGGCGATACCGGTAATGGCGATGGTGTAGTCGGCTCCGGTGCGCTTTTTCATCCCCTCGGCCATGGCCCGGCAGACCTGCTCGCTTACCGCTCCGTGCTCGGCGATCAACTCCTGGGGCACTTCGAGGAAGATGTTTTTAGCCTGGTTGGAGTAACTGACCACCCCGGAGTGAAAATAAACGCTGCTGCCGGGAAGATCGGTCATGCTTTTGGCCAGCGCTCCCCCGGTGCAACTTTCAGCCAGGGCCACCTTGAGGCCTTTCTCGCTTAATGTTTCAGCGATCACCTGGTCCAGGCTGCGTTCATCCCGGCTGTAGACATAGCCCTCGGCGGCCGAGGCCACCGTATCGGCAACGCGTCGGAGGCTGTTTTCATCCAGGGCTTCGGGAGACTCCGGAGCGATTAGGACATCCACCATGCCGCCGTGGGGATAATAGCTCAAAAGCCCGGTTTCCTCACATTTCAGGGCCTTCTCGATCCGCTGAGCCAGCACGCTTTCCCCGAGGCCCACGGTACGCACGATGGCGCTCGGCGGTCGGGACCCTCCGTACCGGCCGGATAAAAGCGGCAGCACTTCCTCATCCATCAGGGCCTTTAACTCGATCGGCACGCCCGGAAGCAGGATGAGCACCCGGTCCGTCTGCTCCAGCAGCAGTCCGCCGGCGGTCCCTCTCGGGTTGGGCAGCACGGTGGCGCCCTCGGGCACTTGGGCCTGGCCGCGGGAGGCCGAGGGGAACCGGGAGTAGCCCATTGCGGCAAAGCGTTTTTTCAGCTCGCTCAAAAGCTTTTCATCCAGCACCAGGTTCCGGTTGAAAAAACGGCAAGCCGCCTTTTTGGTGACATCATCCCTGGTCGGTCCCAGCCCGCCGGTGGCGATAACCACCCTCACCCGCGCGAAACACTGTTCGAGAGTTTCGACAATCCGGGATTCACTGTCGCCCACACAGCGGACCTCCTGAACCTTGAAACCCGCCGAATAAAGTCGCCGGGCCATGAACCGGGCATTGGTGTTCAGGATACGCCCTTTCAGAATCTCATCCCCGATTGTCAAAACTATTACATCCATAGCCTCAGTCCCCACATTACCACCACAGTGTACGCTGCGGCCACCGTATCATCGGTCATCACTCCCCAGCCGGAGGGCAGATGTTCCGCAACCGACGCCGGCGGGGGCTTGACAATATCGAACAGGCGGAAAATGAAAAAAGCCGGGATCAGGCTTTTGAGCTCCGCACCGCAGAACGACACGGCCAGAAACATCCCCGCCATCTCGTCGATTACCATTCTCCGGTTGTCGTGCCCCCATTCTTTCTCGGCCACAGAGCAGCAGGCCACGCCCAGAAAGTATGTCAGGACACTGATTCCCAGCCCGACCGGCGGAGTCCACCATCCTGCGCAAAGATAAACCAGCACCGCGGCCAGGGCAGAGCCGGCAGTCCCCGGGGCTACCGGACTGTAGCCGGTCCCGAATCCGGAAGATAGCAGTTTGACCGGAAATTTCATGCTCGTGAGTGATTAAGCAGGGTGGGCAGGTTCTTGATCAGATAGTCCAGGGCCGAGGCCACAGACAGAACGACCACCGCCACGATGACCACCAGGTTCAGCCAGTCGTGGAATGGATCGAACCAGGAATAGGCGAATTCGGGGTGATGGGTCAGCATCTGCCGGTAAAAAAGGCGCACCAGTATCGAGCCGATAAAAAACATCTGAAAGGCGGTCTTGAACTTGGCCAGCCGGCTGGCGGTGACCACCGTACCGGCCCACATCAAAAAGTAGCGGAATACCGTAACCAGCACCTCGCGTCCCAGCAGGACCAGAAGTACCAGCAGGGTTACATGACGGCAGACTTCATTCGCGCTGCCCAGCATGTAGAAGGGGATAAGAGCGGCCGCCAACAGCAGTTTATCCGCTATGGGATCTACCAGCTTGCCGAAGGTGGTAACATTCTTGTGCCGGCGCGCCAGATGGCCGTCGTAGATATCGGTAAGCCCCGCAATCACAAAAATATAGTAACACAACAGATAGCTGCCGGCAGAGTCCGAGGTGAGAATCAGAAAGCTGAGCACCGGGCAAAAGATAATCCGTAAGACTGTCAGCAAATTGGGTGCGTGCTGATATTTCAAACCTGCCCCTCCTTGGATTATCCGGCGGATTGTGCAATGAAACCGCCGAAATTTTTCAAGGCTTATCCAGGTGCCGGCGGCCTTGCATTGCCTGACTGATAGTAAAAGAGTCCGCGTATTCGAGATGCCCGCCGGCCGGCAGACCGCAGGCGATCCGGGTAACCTGAATGCCTTTTTTACCGAGCAGTCGCTGAATGTAAAGCGCGGTGGCGTCTCCCTCCACGCTGGGGTTTGTGGCGACAATAACCTCGCTTACCACAGATTCGTCTCCCTCCAGGCGACTCAACAACTGGTCGAAAGACAACTGTTCCGGACCGACACCATCCAGCGGGCTGAGGCTTCCTCCCAAGACATGATAGAGGCCCCGGAAAGCACCGCTGGCTTCTATGGCCCGAATATCGCTCGGTTCCTCGACAATGCAGATTGCCCTGCGATCCCGCATGGGGTCGCTGCAGATTTCACATATCTCCTGCTCGGTGATATTGCGGCAGATGGAGCAAAAACGGACCTTTTCCCTGACATCGCGGATAGCCTCGGCCAGTTGGAATACCTGTTCATCCGGGGATTTAAGCAGATAATAGGCCAGCCTCCCCGCGGTCTTCTCGCCGATACCGGGCATACGGGAAAATTCCTTGATCAGCTTTTCCACGCTCCGGGACATAGTCAGCCACCGAGTATGTTGGTAAGAAACCCGGGCAGACCCACTCCGCCGGTGATCTTGGACATTTCCTCGCCGAGCATCTCGCGGGTTTTCTCGAGAGCCCGGTTAACCGCCACGGCGATAAGCTCTTCGAGCATTTCTATATCTTTGGAATCCAGAACTTCCGGATCGATCTTTATCTCCAACACCTCCTGCTTGCCGTTGACTACCACGCGTACCATGCCTCCGCCGCTGGTTGCTTCAAACCGTTTGTTTTCAAGCTGGAGCTGCATCTGCTTCACATGCCCCTGTATCTTCTGGGCCTGCTGGATCAAATGGCTGAGATTATTCATGCCGGGTATCCTTACCCTTTAGGGTCGATGATAATTGGCT
>CAZSTM010000004.1:0-26058 GCA_964609635.1 uncultured Gemmatimonadales bacterium | reverse complement strand
ACCGTTTTGTAGGGTTTCCCCTGCACCTGGCGGTAGGCATAGGCGGCCACCGGGCCGGAATACCGGTAACCCGCATGCGGGGCGATCAGAGCGACAATATCACTGTCGGACCTGTCAACATCCACCTTGTCGAGGTAAGAGTCGATTTCCGCGCGCAGGGACTCCGGATTGGAGGGGTAAAACATACCCGCTACAGCGGGTGGACGAACTACTGGAGTCGTATCCATTTTGCGAGGCTTTCGCTGAATGGTTTGGTATTATTTACAGCGGTCTCATTAATTCATATTAGGTTATCATCCAGGGAAAATCAAGTAGCGCCGGGTAAATCTTTACCTGGGTTTCAATTTTTCCGGGGCCACCCTGGCGATCAAGGCCCGGGCGGTAACTTCCGCAGGGTCGATCAATACCGGCGATTCGAGACTTCCCGGCGGCAGGGCCAGAGGCAACTCGGTGCAACCCAGGACCACCACCTCGGCGCCCTTGTCCGCCAGGTGCAGAGCCGCCCGGCGGCAGTTTTCCACCGCTAGTCCGGTTACCGGGTTCGAGCGGGCTTTTATCCCGTAATCCCTGTGGTAGATACTGCTGTGCACCTCGGTTTGTATCTCGGCCGAGGGCAGAATCAGCCGGTGCGCGCCGCAGCGCTCGAGTTTCAACCGATCGTAAACTCCGCCGGCGACCGTGCCCTCGGTGGCTAAAAGCCCGACCCGGGTACCGGTACCGAAAGTTTCGGTAATCGAAAGTCCCGTCTCCTCGATCATGTCCACCAGCTCCAGGTCCAGCCCCTCGAGTTTGAGCCTCTCCCGGACAGGCTCCAGGATCCGCGGCGCATGTGCCGTGTTGCAGGCGATTGCCGCTACCGTGGCCCCGGCGGCAGCCAGACAGCGCAAAGCCTCGAAAATACCCTCCGCGGGATTGCCGGTCTCACGGCCCAGCAGGAATTCAGTCCGGTCCGGCACTCTCCTGCCCGCGGAGAAAAGGAGCACCTCCAGGTGCGACTGGTCGGTTCCATCGATAATGGTATTGTCGAACACCTTGCGGTTGAGGTCCAGACCGGCGTACGGCCCTACCCCGCCTACAATGCCGATGATCGCAGGTTTCGACTGCTCTTTCATCGTGTGTCTTTCCCAAATAATTCTTCAGAAAAAAGGCTGGGACAATCCACAGATTTCACAGATTATTAAGATTTGAAAAAGATAAGATGCCGGTATTCTAAAAAACAGGAATCAAAATTCAGCAGCAACCCGAATAAGTACTCTTTATTCCTCTCTGTGTCATCTGTGTAATCTGTGGATTTAAGATTTTCAAAATCTATCTTTATGAATTCCGTTTATTGATGCAGCTCCAGGATGTCCCCATCGGAGAGGATTTCGCAACGGTTGACTTTCTGTCCCTCATACTTGTTGGAGCTCCAGATGCGGGCGTATTTCAGACCGGCCGCCATGTCCCGGTGGACAGTCTCTGCGAAATCGAGTACCGTGCTGCCGGCTTTCAGCACAAACGGCTCGCTCAGGTCGGCCTTTTTCCCCGGAGTCTTGGAGTAGACCCGGATGACTCCCAGCAGCTCGAAGAGGGCCTGCCGAAAATCCTCCAGGCCCAGGCCGGTCTCAGCCGAAACCGCCATAATGGGCAGGTCGACTTCCTTCAGCCGGCAGAACAGCTCGAAATCCTCACGGGCGCCGGGAGTATCCAGTTTGTTGCAAACTATCAGCATCTTCCGGGCGACAATGTAGAGCGGCCTGGGCGCCTGGGATTCAGTTTCGGGCAGATCCGGTACCAGGCGTTTGGCTTCCAGGTGTCTCAGCGAGAACTCGAGCTGGCTCAGGGGATCCGCCGCCATGTCAAGCACCAGAACGACTGCATCGGCAGCCTTGAGAAGGTCGATAACCCAGGGCTCCTCATGCTCCTCGGAGATGGGCGGCAGGTCGATGAGCTGAATCTTGATATCCAGGTACTCCATCATCGCCGGTCCCGGCACCCGTGTGGTGAAAGGATAGTCCGCCACCTGCGGCTCGGCGTTGGTCAATGCGCCCGCCAGAGCCGATTTCCCCACATTGGGCGCTCCGGCAAGAGCCACCTGGCCGGCTCCCTCCTTGCGCACCTTGAAAGAGTGCCCTTTACGAGACCTGGAAGCCTCCTCCCGGCTCTGCTGGCGCAGCTTGGCCAAGCGGCGTTTAATGTCCCCCTGAAGGTGATCCGTGCCTTTGTGCTTGGGGATAACCCGGAGCATCTCCTCGAGACAGCTGATTTTCTCCGCGAGGCTCTGCGCCTGTCGGAAAGCTTTTTCGGCCTCGAGGTACTGGGGAGTCAGGTTCGCAGGCATCCGGAGTATTCTCCCGATGACAACTGGTGTTGTAAAGTGCCGAAGATCAGGGCTGACCGGGTGATACGATGTTGAGTAACTTTGTCTTATTCAAGATAATTCCATACCGGTCGCAGCAGGACCATGAGTAGAACTATGACAAAAAGATCTCTCAAAGCTATGATAATTGAAGGATCTATCAACAGGTCCAGAATGAAAATCAGGCCAAAACCGGCACCCAGGCCATAGACACCCCATCTTTTCCATTTCAGCACGGCAACCACAAACAAGATATTCATTAAGAATGCAATTACCAGAACATATACCGCCCATTCAGGTGCACTCGAAGGAGTTTGCCCAAGAGCTGAAAAAAGGCGCCTCAGCGCTCCGCCACCGCTGCCCACAATCAACATAATCAGGACGGCTGTCAGCAATCGGCTGCGTTTCCTTTCAGTTAGGCCCAATTTATTGTTTCCTTTCTTATTTCTTAAGCTCGACAATCAACCCGGTTCCACGGCCGGAGCACGTTCGGCGAGCCGGGTCAACACCTCTTTTTCCACCCCGTAGCAGCCGATGGTGCGGCCCTGTTCGATGGAATCGAAAAAACGGCCGTGGTAATCGGTGCCTCCGGTGGGAATAAGGTCCAGCCTGTCGCAGAGGCCCAGCAGGTGTTTCTGTGTATTCGGATCATGCTTGGGAGTAGTCACCTCCAGGCCCATCAGGCCGGCATCCCGCAATCTTCTCACCTGGCTCTCCCCGGCCAGCAGGGGGTGTGCCCAGACCGGCACTCCTCCGCTGGAGATAATCATCCGGATTGCGCCTGCAGCATCGATAAAGGGCCTGGTGCGGGCGAATTCCCAGAAGAAACCGACCATGAAATCCGGGTCGCCGAAAAATTCTATGGCCTCCGGGCTGTCAAAGGCCACTGCGGTCAGTTCTCCACGAGCGAACATCACATCCAACAGGTGGGTCATGTTGGGAATTCCCCCTTCCGAACGCTCGTCCATTTCCTGTTCGCTGACAATAAGCCCCCGCTCCCGGCGGAGCCGTGCCAGCAACTCAACCATGAAAGCCCGGGAACGCTCCCTTAAGCCCGAAAGATAGCTGGAAAGCTCCGGCGCCTGAGGGTCTAGATAATAACCCAGGATATGGTATCGTTCGCTGGTGGTAAGCTCCACTGCGCCGACCACCTTTAGCCCGAGCTCGGCGCCTCGTCGAATACCTCGCTCTACAGAGACCGTGGTGTCGTGGTCGGTAATGGCTATGGCTTCCATTCCCAGGCGTACGGCGCGCTTAACCACTTCCTCCGCGGAGTAACCCCCATCGGAGGCCGTTGTGTGAATGTGAAGGTCGCACGGATAATTCGGAGTCTCAGGCATAGTCCCAAGCCGGTAATAATTGAAAAATCTCTTATATTTTGTTATTATACGGCGCAGTCGGGGCGGTTGTCAACGGTTCCCGTGCCAGGACGGTGTGCCCTTTGGCACGTTCCGGTTTTTGTAACCATAGCGCCCACAGCAAGTTTACCCTTAGAAAGAAAATCGTTCGGATCAAGCTTTATTCCAGGCAGCCTGTCTGCCTTAAAAACCTTGGGAATCAATTGATGGAAAACACTTTTCGTGCAAAACTGACCCGGACCGACAATTTCGTTATCACCGTGGAGCTCGTACCCACCCGCGGCCTGATGCGCAAAGACTTCGAAGAAGTAATCGCTTTCACCGAGCAGGCGGTGGAATACGGCAAGATCGACGCTCTCAGTTTCACGGATAACCCCGGCGGCAACCCCCGTCTGAGCCCGGATGTACTGGGCCTGGACATCCTTTACCGCGGCATGAACCCGTTGATTCACCTCTCCTGCAAGGACTACAACCGCAACGGAATCGAAAGCCGGGCTTTTCAGCTCAACCGCATCGGTATCCAGAACGTGCTGGCTCTCACCGGCGATTACCCGGTGGACGGCTACCGGGGCATGGCCAAACCCTCTTTCGACCTGGACTCGGTGAGCATGATCCGTATGCTGGAGGAGATGAACAAGGGGCTCAAAATCCCGGGACGCAAGCCCGGCACGTTCCAGGAACTGGAAGCCACCGATTTTTTCATCGGCGCCTGTGTAAGCCCATTCAAGCGGCTGCGCAGCGAAAGTTACGCACAGTATTACAAGCTGGAAAAAAAGATCGCCAACCACGCCCGGTTCATTATCACCCAGGTGGGCTACGATGCCCGCAAGTTCGATGAGCTGCTGCGCTACCAGCGCCTGAAAGGGATCGAGGTGCCGGTGCTGGGCAATGTCTACGTGCTGCACCGCATCGTTTCGAGGCTGATGAACGCCAACCAGGTACCCGGCTGCGTGGTCACCGACCGACTGCTCGAGTTTGTCAACCACCAGGCCAAGAGTCCTGACAAGGGCAAGGCGGCTTTCATCGAGTTCGCGGCCAAACAGGTGGCCGTGTTACGGGGAATCGGGTATCGCGGGGCGCATATCGGAGGGTTCGGGATCGGTTTCGAGGATGTCCGCAAAATCATCGATACCTCGGAAGAGACCGCCGGGGACTGGCGCAGCTTTATCGAAGAGCTGGCCTACCCCCAGCAGCGGGAATACTACCACTTCCGCCTGGATCCGGAAACCGGGCTCAACACCGATGAACCGAACCGTGCCAATGACTGGGAGCCGGAAAAAGAATGGATGCTTCCCTACAGGTTCATGAAACTGGTTCACGACCGCTTTTTCGAACAGGACACGGTGGGATTCAACCTGGCCCGGGCTATCTGCCGGCGCCTGGACCGCTCACCCCGGGCTGCGGGCCCGGCCTATCGCCTGGAAAAAACTATCAAGTGGATAATGAACGACTGCCAGGAATGCGGCGACTGCTCGCTGCCCGAGCTGGCTTTCCTGTGTCCCGAGTCCCAGTGCGCCAAGTTCCAGCGTAACGGGCCGTGCGGCGGGTCTCTGGACGGAATCTGCGAGCTGGAGGACCGACCCTGTGTCTGGGTGCGGGTGTTCAACCGCCTGGAACGAGCGGGCCTTCTGGACAAGATGAGCCGCCCCGAGCCTATCTTCCGCGATCCGGCGCTGGATAAAACCAGCTCTTGGATCAACTTCTTCCTGGGGCGGGACCACCAGAAGGTGGGAGTGGAGGAAACAAAAGAACCGCTGGAAAACAAGTAGGGGCGACCGGCCGGTCGCCCCTGACATCTGTTGATTACTTACTGTAATTGTCCCAGTTGGATCAAGGCCCTCAAACCTCCCTGAAATCTATTTTCTTCAGGATCAGGAAAGGCAGCAGCCCGCAGAGTGCGGAGATCACGAACAGCCAGTTGAGGCCTACCCAATCTATCACGTAGGCACCGACCAGTACCTGTGAATGATCGAAGAAGTTTTTAATAGAAATAGCAAAGGCGAAAGCGAAAGTCTCTATACCGCGAATTTTACACATGGCTGTAACTATAGTAAGTAGTGTTATGCCTGCAAAAGCATTAAACACTCCACCGAGGAAATAAATCATCCCGCCGTAAAAATAGATCATCCCACCGCCGGTCCAGTTGGCGATAACCAGGCAGGAAAGCTCAACCAGAGACCAGCCTAAAAGAGAAATTATAAAAACGGCTTTAATACCTATCCACCGTCGTAAAAAAGAAAAAACAAGTATTCCTGCAATTATTCCAATTCGCAGAGATGTGTATAACATGCTTAGAAACTCTCCGGAAATTTTATCTTCATATTCCGCTTCCGAGTAGGTGGCGGTATCCGCTCCTACAGCATAGAGGAAAAGAAGCAGCAGCAGCCAGACGAATCCAGGTTGTGCAAGTTGTTTAAAGCGCTCACCAAAACTTTTTTCCTTCCGGGATATATCGGTTTCTCCCTGGTCTTCAATGGTATCAGCCGTTTCAATATCACCTTTCCGATAGATAAAAACAGGCAGCAGAACCGCCAAGGAAAGAACCGAAAATATTTTATAAATAATGGGAAAGACGGCAGCTCCCTGACTGAACTGCCAACCGACCAGAACGGCACAGAGCATGCTGCCGCCAAACCTGCAGCCATAGACCAGGTTCTGGATGAGACTCCTGTTTTTCACCGTGCTTACCCTTACAATCATTCCATCTATCAACACATCCAGCACGGCAATAGCTATAACCTTAAGACTCACACCGAGGGTTATTATCGCCACAGATTGGGCACCAGATATTACCATCCAGCCTATAAAGGAGCAAACCAAGCCGGCCGTCAAGGTCCACCGTATGCTGAAACCCTTCCAGTAGTCCGCAATAAAACCGATAAGAGGTTTTACAACAATAAACCAGAGTCCTCCAAGGAACAAAATGTGGCCTATCTGTAAGGGTTCGAATTGGTGAATTTTTCTCAGGTAAACGTTCAGGTAGGAAACTTCGAAAACACCTTCCAGCAGGTAGATGGAGGCGAACAGGAGGTATAATCGCGCCATGGGGAAACTCGCAGAAGAGTGGGAGGAGTAAATAGCCGCCTGTTTGAAAGAGGTGGCCTGACGGTGATCCTCAAGAAGTCAATACAGGGACACCGAGCAGTACCGGTCATCTGCGGAAAATCAAATTATCACGCCACGCTCGGTGTGTGCGATAAAATCGGTCAAAGCCTTGATCTCGGGCAGGGGTTTCAGCTCGCTGCGGGCGTATTCCAGGGCCTGGGAGATATTGTACTGGCTGCGGAAAAAGATCTTGTATGCCCGCTTAAGCTCCAGGCGAACCTCCTCGGAGAATCCCTGGCGCTGAAGACCCACGGTGTTGAGCCCGTTGAGCATGATCGGGTTGCCTACCGCCATCATGAAAGGCGGCACATCCTTGGGCACCCGGCTGGCTCCGCCGATGAAGCTGTAAATTCCCACCCGGACAAACTGGTGGATAGCCGTCATCCCGCTGACAATGGCGTGATCGCCGATAGTCACGTGGCCGGCCATATTGACCGCGTTGGAGAGAATCACATTACTTCCTACCCGGCAGTCGTGCGCCACGTGGGTGTAAGCCATCAGCAGGCAATCCGAACCCACCCGTGTGACCCCGTTCTCGGTGGTGGCCCGGTGCAAGGTGGCGAACTCGCGGATACTCGTACGGTCGCCGATCTCCAGGTAGGTGGGCTGGCCGCGGTATTTCAAATCCTGGCTGTCCGCGCCCAGGGATACGCTTTTCCAGATAACGCAGTCGGTGCCGATGGTGGTGTTCTTGTAAATATAAACGTGCGGGCCGATCACAGTCCCGGAGCCGATCTTGACCCCGGGGCCGATTACCGTGTAAGGGCCGATTTCTACGTTCGAGTCCAGTTCGGTAGCTTTATCGATAATCGCGGTGGGATGTATTGACAATTTCCAGGCCTTTTTTCCAGGTTGGATCGCCGGCGGTACTGCAAAAGCAACGACATTTCATTTCAAACTGTAGAATAGTCCCGGAGAAGGAAAACTTCGGCAAATCAAACTATCTCCGGCAAAAGGTTCTCTTAGAGCTTATTCAAAAAGCTCAACGGGTATTATTATCCGGCAGAGTATCCTTATCCACCACCATGGCGGTCATCTCCGCCTCGGCCACCAGGTCTTCACCGACATACCCGCAGCCTTTCATCTTGCAGATGCGATGCCTGAATCTGAGTATCTCGATCACCATGCGCAGCTGGTCACCCGGAAAAACCGGTTTGCGGAACTTGATCTTATCCAGGCTCATGAAATAGACAACCTTGTTTTCCGGTTCGGGAATGCTGTTCATCAAAAGCAGTCCTCCGGTCTGTCCCATGGCCTCGACTATCAATACACCGGGCATTATCGGATGCCCTGGAAAGTGTCCCTGAAAAAACGGCTCGTTAATGCTGACATTCTTGATCCCCACCACCGTCTTTTCGGCTTCGAACTCGAGAATGCGGTCCACCATCAGGAACGGATAGCGGTGCGGCATCAGTCCCTGGATCTGGTTGATTCCCATGATCATCTTTCCGGGTGCGGAAATCCGAACCGGGCTTTCTTCCACCGGAGCCTCGGGGGGCAAAAGCTTAAGCGGGGATTTTCTGCGATTCAGGCACTCACGCAGCTTGCGCACCAGGTTGATGTTCGAGGGATGGCCGCTTTTCGAGGAGATGACATGGGCTCTGAGCGGAACGCCGAGCAGGTAAAGGTCCCCCAGCAAGTCAAGTATCTTGTGACGAACCAGTTCCTTGGGGGAGCGCAGGGGTTCCTTGTTGAGTATTTTATCCCCATCGATCACCACCGCGTTGTCCAGGCTGCCGCCTTTGATCAATCCCTCTTTTTTCAACTGCTCTACATCCTCGAAGAAAGCGAAAGTGCGTGCCTCGGCGATATATTTGCGGAAAGTCTCGGCATTGATCTCGAGAGAATCGAACTGGCAGCCGACAATCGGATTGGGATACTCGATGTGAAAGCTGATTTTGAGAGTATCGCTCGGCAGGAGTAAAAAGTGGATGCCGTTTTCCTCGTAATTGAACGGTTCGGTCAACAAAGCCACCTTGCGCTGGGCATTCTGCTCGATAATTCCGGCTTCATCCAGTAATTTTACAAAAATGGATGAGCTGCCGTCGGCGGCCGGCACCTCCACCCCGTCGACCTCGATCTGCAGGTTATCGATCCCCAGTCCCGAGACTGCGGCCAGCACATGCTCGACCGTATGCACGTCAACCTTGCCGACTCCGAGGGCGGTACCGCGGTTAATGCTGTTTACATTATCGATGACCGCTGGAATGCGAGGCCTGCCATTGATATCCGTGCGTATGAACTGAATCCCGGTATTCACCTCGGCGGGCTTGAAAGTCAGACTGGCCTTTTCACCGGTATGTATGCCGATCCCTGAGCAACTTACGGAACGGGAGATGGTTTTCTGTTTCATTAACTGTTCCTTGAAACGAATCATAGGCTTAATTGAGACTGATTTTCTCCATGCCCGGTATTGAAGCCCGGACAGGGAGTGCCGTACCCCTTACCCGGATTATGTGTCCTGCGCCGAAGACTGTCGGGTATTTCCCCGACAACCAGAGGCACCGGTTGCCGGCTGGTAAATTACCTGAGCCGTGCAGGGCCGGACAGCTATGTCCGCCCTATGGTTGAAACAACTCGATATAAACAGGGCGCACACGCGGGTGCGCCCTTCAAGTTAAACCGGGATAAGGTTCTTTTTACGAATAATCCGGTTTATCTGTCGATAACATTTTACTTTTGATCGATTTTCTCTTCCAGTTTAGCCACCCTGTTAATCAGGTCTTTGATCTGCCGGAGCAACTGGGGAAGGCGGGAAAGCGAGGCCTGGGCTTTCAAGGCTTCGGCATGGGGGCGAGCGGGGTAACCGGAGGCTTCCATCCCCGCAGGGATCGACTTGGTGACCCCGGCCTGTGCTCCGATCTTGGCACCGTCGCCGATAGTGAGATGTCCCCCCAAACCGGCCTGTCCGGCCAGGATAACAGAGCTGCCGATTTTAGTCGAGCCGGAAACACCCACCTGGGCGACCACCAGCGTATTATTCCCGATCTCTACATTGTGGCCGACATGTACCAGGTTGTCGAACTTGACCCCACTGCCGATCCGAGTCGGGGCCAGAGTACCGCGGTCGATAGTAGTGTTGGCGCCCACTTCCACATCATCGCCGATAACCAGCCCGCTGACCTGGGGAATCTTCTGCTGCTGACCTTTCTTATCGCAGACAAACCCGAAACCGTCACCGCCCAGAACGCATCCGCTCTGGAGCAGGCAGCGCTGGCCCACGGTGACATTATCCAGCACTATCGCGCCCGGCATCAGGCGAGTCCCCTGACCGATTGACGAGTTCGCACCCACGTAGGAGCGAGCCTGAAGAACCACGTCGTCTCCGATCCTGGCATTGACTCCCACCACTGCGAACGGGCCGATATAGACTCGCTCACCGATCTGCGCACTCGGATCGACTGCACAGAGTGAGTGCACCCCGGGGGTAAAAGTCCTCTCAGCCGGATAAAAAAGCTCCACCGTCCGTAAAAAAGTCAGGTAGGGGTTCTCCACCACCAGATAATTTTTCTTTTCCGGAACCGTTCCGTTTTTCCGGCTGATAATGATAGCTGTAGCCTTGGTTGTGGAAAGAAGACTGAGGTATTTCGGGTTGGCCAGAAAAGAGATGTCCCCTTCTTTGGCCTCCTCCAGGCCGGCAACACCATAGATCACTACATCCGGATTTCCCTTTACCCTTCCACTTATCTTTTTGGCGATTTCACCCAAAGAATACTTCGGCAACTTAATACTCCTGATAGTTAACGTGTTTGCTGTTCCCCAACACCCAACGATTCCAGCACCTGCTCGGTAAGGTTTAATTTCTGATCGACGAATAACAGAATCGAAGCGTCGAAAACCATATCCGTTCCCTCACGCCCGCAAATATCGATAACCTTATTATGGATTCTTTCCAGAATCGACTGGCTGAGCTCCGCGTTCCTTCGCTCCAGTATTCCGTTCTCACCGTATATTTCCCGGTAAAACGCTACTGTTTCCTTCTTTTTCCGTTCCAGTTTTCTTTCGAGTCTCAACAGGTCCTGCCGCAGCAGCAAGGTATCGGCATCCCCGGCTTGCTCCGCCGGAGTCTCCGGTTCCTTTACTTCTGGAAGCAAAGCGGCGGAGTCCAAGGGCACCGAGGATGAGTCCTGCTCCTCAGGGGCCGCCGCCGTTTCCTCCACCGGCGTCTGTTCTCCCACTTCTTTTAAGGCTTCACGGGTACTGGCCAGCGCTGATTCAGCGGCCGTGACAGAATCCAGGCACACCTTTAGCGAACTCTGGCGGTCCTTGAACGATTGCTCCCAGATCGCGGTTTCCTTATCCAGTATCCGCTGGACCTCCCTGACCGCAGGCAGCTTCTCGAGAATCACCTGATCCTCAACGAATCCGAACTTAGGCTGCTGCGCCCATCCGGGAGATATAATTAAAACAGTATAAAATACTAAAAGATTTCTCATATGGAAAGCTTTTTTTGTGGTTTACTACCTTCCGGGACCTCTCCTGCTGCCACCGGCCGGAGCCATATCCACTCCCGCCTTGAGAATTTTCAAAACCTCTTCGGTTAAATCCAGTTCTTCCTTGGCATACAGTAAACCCTGAGCGTTGAATATCATCGTGTAACCCTCGCGCTCACCCAGAATCTCGATAGCCTTATTGACCTTATCATAAATCGGGGTGAGCAACTCGAACTTCCGCTGTTCCGCTTTTCCCTGGGGACCGAAAATCTCCTGGTAAAACTGTACGGCTTCCTGGCGCTTGGCCAGTATGGCTTCCTGCTTTTCTCTTTTCTTTTCAGGACTGAAAAGCATGGCCCGCTGCTCGTACTCCTCCTCCATGGCTGCCAGGTCGGCCTGGTACTGGTTTACCTGTTTCTGCCAGTTGGCGACTTCTTTCTCATAGGTCTTGCTTGCATCCTCGTGCTCAGGGAAATTCTCCATCAGAGGTTCCACCTGCACATAACCGATCTTGATTTCCTGTCCCAAAGCTGCTGCAGCAATTGCCAGGATAGCGGCCAAAGTAATATTAAAGATACGCAAAGTTCTACCTCCATGGCTAAAAGTTGTCAGAGGGTCATCTGAGTCGGATTGGAATCCAGGATTATTTAAATTTGCCATTTTTTCGGTTTTGAATCAATAAAAACGACCGAATCGGAAATGCGGCACCCAGCGTCCCTTAACCGGACGCCCGCTGTTGTCTGTCTGGTCGAAACCATAGCCGATTTCCAGCCCGATCGGGCCCATCGGAGTCTCCAGGCGAACTCCGACGCCTGCGCTCCGACGGAGTTTGGATAAATTAATATCATCCAGTTCGTTCCACACATTACCCGCCTCTGCAAATAAAACTCCGTAAACCTGCTTGGCGAATTCGATCTCCTCCTCTAAGGTTATGATGAAAAAAGCACTGCCTCGATAGTAAAATCTTCCGTCCACACCCACGCTGCGATCTTCGTAGCCCCGCAGATGAATGTCCGTGTCACGTCCGTAACCCGTTCCGCCCATAATGTACTTCTCCCGCGGATCTATCAGCGGGCTCCGGGAACCTCCGAAGGGCTTTAACATGCCGCCACGGCTTTTCAGGGATAAAACCAAAGCACTGGAAAAAGTCGGCACGTGCCAGGCGGAGCCGAACTCGTACTTCTGGTAACCGATATTTCCCCCGAAAGGCCCGCCGGAGAACTCGCCGGTTATGGAGTGACGGGTGCCGCTCTTGGGGTGCTGAGGGTTGAAGCGAGTATCCCGGGCGAGAGTAAGGCTCACCTTGCTCGAGGTCTGCGGGTAATCGCCGGTGTTCGCGCCGGTGTACATATAGACCAACGCGCTGTCTCCGCGAATGTCTATCGACTGGAGGGAGTAGCCGAGAAAAAACCGGGTATAATCGACAGTCGGAATGGGAAATCCGAATCGTGTGTAAAATCCCTTGTAACGGTCTTGGAACGGGTCGTTGCGCAGGCGGCGCCGCATGTTAAAAAGGCCCACATCCAGGGAAACCGGGGTGTCGAGAAAATAGGGGTCCATGTAGCTCAAATCGACATCGCTCATGCGGGTACCGAACTGTATGCGCAACTGGACCGATTTGCCCCGGCCGAACAGGTTGCTCTGGGTGAGGTCGAGAAATCCGGTAAGACCCCAGCCTCCACCGAAACCGGCGCCGAAATTAATATTTCCCGTGCGTTTCTCCTTAACCCGGAAGACCAGGTCAACTTCTCCGCCCTCGGAAACCGGTTTGGGATCGATTCCGATATCCTGCTCGAAAAACCCGGAGTTAACCAGGCTCTCGTAACTCATCTTGACCAGGGGCTGCCTGAACAGGTCTCCGGGATAGATGCCGATCCGGCGGCGCACCACGTCCTCGAAAGTGGTATCGTTGCCCTTGATCACAATTTTGCGCACCGAAGCCGGCTCTCCCTCGCGGATCATCAGATTAATATTGATCAGGCTGTCCTGGTACTCCCGCATCGGCTGTGCCTGAAGATAGATGTAGCCCTCGTCACCGTAAAGCTCCCGCATTTTCTGCATGCTTTCCTCGAACTTTTCCTCGTTGAAAATCGCCGATTCCTGTAGCGTGAACGTGCTCAGAATCAGATCGTCCGGGAAATGGGCGTTGCCGGTGACACTGATTTTGCCAAGGTAATAGAGTCTTCCCTCATCCACAGTGATTCGCAAGGTCACCTTACGGCTTTCCGGAGTGAACTCCATCTTGTGACCCAGCACCTGGAAGGTGACAAAACCGTTCTTGCGGTAAAATTCGGGTAGCTTTTCGGTAAGGTCCTTCTGGAACTTCTCGTCATCGTAACCGCCGCGGCGCCAAAATTTGATAAAATTTCTCTGCTTGGTTGAAAGGGCGCCTCTCAATTTACTGTCGGGAAAATGCTGGTTGCCCTCGAACTCGATCCGGGTAATTTTTATTTTGCTGCCTTCTTCAACCTTGAAAGAAATCTCGATGCGGCCCGGGATTTCGGGGTACAGCGTGTCAACTTCGATTTTGGTGTTGTAGAATCCCTTCTGCTGATAAAACCCGACTACTTTATTGACCGCTTCCTGTACTTTCGAATGAGAGTACAGGCCACCGACCCGCAACTCCACTTTTTCTTTCAACTCCTGTTCTTTTATCTTCTTGCTGCCTGCGATAGAGAACTTACTGATAATTGGGTTTTCCTCGACCCTGATAATTATTTTGAGTCCCTCGGGCTTCTGCTCGGCGAGAATATCGATATCCGTGTACAGCCCTGTTTCCCAGAGGTTTTGCAGGGCATTTCGGATAAGAATAATCGAATAGGTGTCCCCGACATTAATCTGTGCGGAACTGAGAACCCGACGGTCGGCGACCCGCTGGTTGTTCTCGACTGCGACCTCCACTACTTTCTGTTCCGGGGCTTGTGAAAACAGCGCAGAAACTCCCTCCCCTCGAGGAACCGGAGAAAAGCCGCTGACCAAGCAGAAAACCGTTATACCAATTCTCCATAGCTTCATGACAGTGGTTCTTCCGAAAAGGATGCAAAACGGCCTTTCGGCCCGGAATGCCGCATTTTCGCACCCTGAAACGAATCGGCCCATGCTTGTTGGAATGTTAAAGTCGATAGAAATGCTCCGGAAGTCGCCGTCAAATCAACCACCGGTCCAGAGACCCTGACCTAAAGGATAAGTTCCAGGGCAGTAAGCCGGTTGGTCCCCGGGTCGACAGTTTTTTACCACTCGGCCCTGAGGCCCCGGTCGAAGTGAGCCGGAACATCAGGGCCTTGATTAATTCGGCGAGATGCCCCCAAAAAATCTGTTCAGCTTCTGTACGGCAAATCAACTCAGCTCTTTTCGGATGCGCTGATCTTTTCTTTGTCATTCAGGCTTCCGCTTACCAGAAAATCCAGCTTGTCATCCTTGGCGGTAACCTTAATGATATCGCCTCGCTTGAAATCGTTATTCAGGAACTTCTCCGAGAGGGTATCCTCGAGGAATCGCTGGATAACTCGTCTGAGCGGTCTGGCCCCGAATTCCTGGCTATAGCCCTTTTCTGCCAGAAAAGCCTTGGCTGTGTCATCGAGCTCGAGTGCAAATTCCCGTTCGCTCAAACGTACCCGCAGCTCGCCTACCAGGATATCCACGATTTGCTTGATATCCTCCAGCGACAACTGGTGGAAAACAATGATTTCATCCACACGGTTGATGAACTCGGGGTTGAAAACCTTGTTGATTTCCTCCTTGATCTTGATGGCGAAACGGTCGTAATCGGCCTCCGGGTCACCCTGGCGATGGAAGCCCACCGAACCGCTCTTGATTTCGCGGGCGCCGATGTTGCTGGTCATGATAACCACGGTATTCTTGAAATTGATCTTGCGGCCGTAGTTATCGGTCAGGGTTCCGTCATCTAGAATCTGCAGCAGGATGTTGAAGACATCCGGATGGGCTTTTTCGATTTCATCGAAGAGCACCACCGAGTAAGGTTTCTGGCGGACTTCCTTGGTAAGGCTTCCGCTGTCCTCGTACCCCACGTAGCCCGGAGGGGCTCCCAGCAGCCGCGAAACCGAGAATTTTTCCATGTACTCCGACATGTCGACCCGGATCAGGGCATGTTCATCGGCGAAGAGGAACTCTGCCAGGGCACGGGCCAACTCGGTTTTCCCGACGCCGGTAGGCCCGGAGAAAACGAACGATCCAATGGGGCGCTTCGGGTCTTTGAGGCCGGCGCGGGCGCGGCGGATAGCCCGGCTGACCGAACCCACCGCCTCATCCTGGCCTATCAGACGCTTGCGCAGCTCGTCCTCCATCTTGAGCAGTCGGGCACTCTCGTTCTCGCTCAGCCTGACCACCGGGATCCCGGTCCACCGCGAGACTATATAGGCGATGTCCTCCTCCTGGAGATTGATATCATACCCGCCCTCTTTGTTCTTTCGTTCGGTGAGCTCTTCGATCTTCTGCTTGATTTCGTGCTCGGAATCGCGCAGCTTGGCGGCGGTTTCATATTCCTGAGCATTGATCGCTTTTTCCTTTTTCTCGACAACTTCCTTGTACTCCTGCTCGAGCTCGAGCACCTCGCCGGGAGGCGACTGGGAGGCCAGGCTTTTGCGTGCGGCCGCCTCATCGAGCACATCGATGGCCTTATCGGGCAGGAAACGGTCGGTAATGTAGCGTTCGCTTAGCTTGGAGGCGGCTACCATCGCCTCCTTGCTGATATCGATCTTATGGTGAGTCTCGTACCTGGCTTTCAAGCCTTCGATAATCTGGATCGTCTCCTCCACGGTGGGGGGATCGACCATAACGGTCTGGAAACGCCTTTCAAACGCTCCATCCTTTTCAATGTACTTGCGGTATTCATTGAGCGTGGTCGCACCCACGCACTGGAGCTCTCCCCTGGCCAGGGCGGGTTTCAACATGTTAGAGGCATCGATCGCTCCCTCGGCGGCTCCGGCGCCGATCAGGGTGTGGAGCTCATCGATAAACAGAATCACGCTCTTGTTTTTCTGGATTTCATTGATTACACCTTTAAGCCGTTCCTCGAACTGGCCGCGGTATTTGGTACCGGCGATAATAGCGGCCATGTCCAGAGCCAGCACCCGGTAGTCGCGCAGGCTCGGCGGAACATTGCCCTGCACTATCCGCTGGGCCAGGCCCTCTACAATCGCCGTCTTGCCCACTCCCGGCTCGCCGATCAGCACCGGATTGTTTTTCTTCCGGCGGCTGAGGATCTCGATCACCCGCTCAATCTCGTTGATCCTGCCGATTGTCGGGTCGAGCTTGTCTTCACGGGCCAGGTCGGTCAGGTCGCGGCAGAAATGGTCCAGTGCCGGAGTTTTGGTTTTCTTGGCGGTTTTGGCCTCCGCCTCGGGAGAGGAACCGGCGGAAGGCTCGGCTTCACCGGCCTCGAAGCTTTCTCCGCCGAGGAGTTTCAAGGTTTCCTGACGCACTATTTCGGCGTTGACACCCAGGGCGCTGAGCACCTTGGCCGCCATGCCGCTGTCCTCGCGGAGCAGTCCCAGCAGGAGGTGTTCCGTGCCTACATAGCTGTGTTTCATGGCCCGGGCTTCCTCGATCGCATATTCCAGTACTTTCTTGGCTACCGAGGTATAGGGCACATCACCTATGGTCAGGGTGCTGCCGCCGGGTTTGACCAGTTCTTCCACTTTAATCCGGATGGTATCCAGGTCCAGGCCTATCTGGCTCAGAACCGCTGCAGCCACCCCCTCACCTTCACGGATCAGTCCCAGCAGAATGTGCTCGCTGCCGATGTAGTCGTGATGCAATCGGCCGGCCTCATCACGGGCAAGAGAGAGCACCTTTCTTACCCGCTCGGTAAATTTGTTATTCATTTTTCCCCTCTTTTTTTTCTGGATCGTTAAAATAAGAACGTATTACAGTGGCCCGGTCGACATCCCGCTTGGCGGAATCGAGACTCCTGCCGGCGGCAACATCGAGATGAGCGTCCTGTGAAAATATCAACATCTGATTGATTTTTGATACACTTAGACTCTTGATAAGTTTCATACTTACCCCTAGACGAACCGCGCTCAGGAGGTTCATCACCTCTTCGCTGTTGATCGTCCGGGCGTGTTCGAGAATCCCGTAGGCGCGCCAGACCTTGTCCTGGATGTAGTATCCCGCGTCCTTAAACAGGACCGCCCGCGCATTCCGTTCGTGTTCGATTATCTGGCCTGTGATCCGAATCAGGTGATCGATCAGCTCATTCTCGCTTTTTCCGATGGTTACCTGGTTCGAGATCTGAAAGAAATTACCCAACACTTCGCTGCCTTCGCCGTAGAGTCCGCGAAAGGTTAGACCGATCTGGGTTATACCGCGCAGCACTTTCTGGATTTCCTTGGTCAGTACCAGACCGGGCAGGTGGATCATCACCGAGGCTCTCAGGCCGGTCCCCGTATTTGTCGGGCAGGAAGTGAGATAGCCGAATTTAGGATGAAAGTCGTACTCCAGGTTGTTCCCGATTACTTTTTCCACAGTTTCGGCTTTTTTCCAGCAGGCGTTCAGATCGAAACCGGAGGCGATGCTCTGAATGCGCAGATGGTCCTCCTCGTTGATCATCATCGAAACCCGGAACTTATCGCCGATGATAACCGAGCCGTTTTTGCGATGGGAGAGCAGGTCGGAGCTTACCAGGTGCCTTTCCAGCAAATAGCTGCACTCGTATGGTTTAAGTTTTCCTATATCGATCCGCGTCATTACGGTTATCGGTTTTTCCCGCTCCAGGACAGCCAGTACTTCCCGGCGGATCTGGTCTTCCTCATCGGGCTTGATCTTGGTGGAAAACGAGAAACCCTTGAGGTTGCGGGCCAGCCGGATACGGGAACTGAGCACAATATCCGAGTGCTTTCCACTGGCATCGAGCCAGGCCGGAATCGCTTTATTATTTTCGAACAAATTCATGATAATTTTTCCCGGCCGTAGCGACGGCCACAATTAACAAGGAAAATCCCTGGCATATTGTTTTGCGGGCACGGCCGAATCACCACTCGTGGCGTGTACGCTAACCAGCCCTCATCCACACCTCTCGTTCGCATGTCGCGCTACCTGCGTGCGCGGGTCTCCGCTCCGCTCCGGCTCACTCACGAGCACTGCTCCACACCTCTCGTTCGCGTTCGCTCACGAACCCTGCCCTCTCTGTGCCCCTGCAGGGAACCAAAAAGCCGATAAGCACGCGCTATTTTTTCAGCTCCAGCCGCTTTTCCAGAGAGCGTATTTCATCCCGGAGCCGGGCCGCCTCTTCGTAATCTTCCTCTTTGACCGATTCATTGAGCTTTTTCTTCAACTCGCGGATTTTTATCTGGTCCTCGTAATGCTCGCTGACCGGTGCGCCGGATCTTTTTCCCAGGTGAAACGAGCTGCCCTGGATCCGCCGCAGCAGGACATCGACCTGCTTTTCGAAGGTATAGTAGCACCTGGCGCAGCCCATTCTTCCACTACTCTTGATGTCATCCAGCTTGTTGTGACAGAAAGGACACTCTCCGGCGGCCGTGTCACTCTCCTCCTCGACCAGGTCGCTGAGCACGGTGTCTTTCTCCTCGGGAGCGAAAGCCGGCTGCTCTTCGCCGTCAAACTTTACCGCCTTGAAACCCTGTTTCTCGGCGCATTCCTTGCAAAGATTGAAACTTACAACCTTGCCTTCCTTTATCTGAGTGAAATGAATCTTGGCCTCGTTCTTGTTACACTTTTGGCATTTCATGCCGGATATCCTTTCGCTTTAGGCTCTTCAAGCATCCATGCCCGGACATGCAACATGTATGCCGGAACAAGCTCCGGCATCGAGGACTGACCGCAGCAAGCTGCCGTGAATCTTCGATTGTCAAGGTTTTTTTGATTAATACTACCCGCTCGCCAAGCCCCGCGTCAAGCCACGGAGAATGCGCTCGCCATTCAATTCAGCCCAGAGGGTGAAGTTTGCCTTCCTCCAGTAAAAAGGCCTGGTCGGTCAGTGCGGCCAGCGACTCATCATGAGTAACCAGGACAAAGCCCATCCCGCGTTTTTCCATCTGCTCGAAAAGCAGATCTATCACCATCTTACCGTTGCCCTTGTCCAGGTTGCCGGTCGGCTCATCCGCCAACACGAATTCGGGCTGGTGAACCAAGGCTCTGGCAACCGCCACCCGCTGCTGCTCGCCTCCGGAAAGTTGCGCCGGCCGATGGTGGAGACGTTTCCCCAGACCGACTTCCGCCAATATGGCAGATGCAGCTTCGCCGGCTTGCTCGGGGCCGGTTCCCCGGATTCTCAACGGCATCGAGACATTTTCAAGTGCCGAAAATTCCGCCAACAGGTAGTGAAACTGGAACACAAAACCCAGCAGGCGGTTGCGCATCGCACTTCTGCGGCTGTCATCCAGGTCGAAAAACGCCTGGCCGCCGGCTCTTATCTCACCACGCGAGGGTCTTTCCAGGGCTCCCAGGATATGGAGCAGGGTGCTTTTACCCGCGCCGCTGGGGCCCACAATGGAAACGGAACGGCCGTTTCCAACTTCTAAATCAATGCCGCGCAAGACCCGCAGAAGTCCGCCCTCTCCGCTGGGGTAATCCTTTTCCACCGCATGTGCGCTTAAACCGTGGTCATTCATAGCGTATCGCATCCACAGGCAGAAGCCTGGCCGCCCGGAACGCCGGGTAAATAGTGGCTGCCAGAGAAATCAGCAGGCTTGCTGCAGTGACGATCACGAAATCCCCGGCCTGCATCTGAACCGGAAACTTGCTGATAAAATATATGTCTCCCGGTATGGAAATTAACTGGTATTTACTTAAGAGCAAGGAGATTACGTAGCCTGCGAGCGCCCCCGAGACAGTGCCCAGCAGACCGATCACCAGGCCGTCGAAAACAAAGATCAGACCCACCGAGCGAGCGGTCAATCCCATCGAGCGTAAAATTCCGATTTCCCGGGTCTTGTCCATTACCATCAATGTCAGGGTACTGACTATATTGAACGCCGCAACCAGCACGATTAATGTCAAAATGACAAACATCACGGCCTTTTCCAGTTTCAAGGCCTCAAACAGGTTTCGGTTGTAAGTCAACCAGTCCGTGCCGGTAAAAGGGTACCCGCCCAGCATCAAAACCACCCGCTCGCGAAATTCGTGGGCGCGCTCTACATCCACGAGTCGAATCTCCAGATGGCTAACGGCATTTTCCATGCCTAAAAAAGACTGGGCTTCTTCCAGCGAAAGGTAAGCGAACTTCGAGTCCACATCGAAAAGCCCGGTCTCGAAAATACCCAGCACCCGGAACTTCCGCCAGGGGGCGGCAATCCCGAAAGGGGTGATTTTCACACCCCGGGGAGCCCAGACTGTCACTAAATCTCCCACGCCGACCCGCAGCACCTGGGCCATGTAGCTGCCGATGACAATACCGGGATAGACTGTCTCGCCCTCCAGGCCAATATCCTCAAATGTAAAACTTCCGCTGAAAATGCTTTTGCCGATTTCAGTTATTTTATTCTCTTGTTCCGGATCGATTCCGCGCAGGATTGTCCCGATATTGTTCTGCCCGTCGGAGACCACCATTCCCTCGGAGTAAACCAGCGGCGCGGCGGATTGGACCTCAGGCAGCTTTTCAATTTCGGCGATCAGGGAATCATACTTCTCTATCGGCTCCCCGTTGTAGGTCAGGATGCTGACATGCGGCATGGTGCCCAGGATTTTGGCTTTCAGGTCTTCATGGAACCCGTTGAGCACCGCCAGGATCACGATCAGGGCCATCACTCCGACAAAAACGCCGCAGATGCTGATCAGGGTAAACAGCGAGAGCAGCGAACTGCGCCTGGAGGTCAGATACCTCAAACCGATAAATAAATCGACCCGCATGGAGTTATTCCGGCCTCATTTGAGGAAAAAAGATTACATCCTTGATCGAATTCGAGTCGGTCAGCAGCATCACCATTCGGTCGATACCGATTCCCACTCCTCCGGTCGGCGGCATGCCGTACTCCATAGCCCTTAAAAAGTCCTCGTCCAGCACCTGGGCCTCTTCATCTCCGGCATCGCGGAGCCGCATCTGGGCCTCGAAGCGGCTGCGCTGATCCAGCGGGTCGTTCAGCTCCGAAAAGGCGTTGACCAGTTCCATACCCCCCACAATCAGCTCGAAACGCTCGGTCAGCTCGGGATTGCGGCGGTGACGTTTGGCCAGCGGGGAGGTCTCGACCGGGTAATCGGTCACGAAAGTGGGGTCTATCAACTTCGGCTCCACCAGCTCGCTGAACAGCACGTCTATCAGCTTACCCGCGCCCATGGCCGGAGCGGTCTCGATACCATGCCCGGCGCAGAGGCTCTCCAGGCGGTCGCGTTCAAGGGCTCCAGGGTCCAGCCGCTCCCCGACAGCCTCGCTCAACAGCTCCAGCATCGGCAGGCGCGGCCAGGGAGTGGTGAAATCGATCTTTTGGCCCATCCACTCGAAGCGGCAGTCATCGGTCTCCAGCACTCCAGAGGCGGTTTTACTGATCAATTCCTCCACCAGGTCCATCATCTGGTAGTAATCGGCGTAGGCCTGGTAGAACTCGAGCATGGTGAACTCGGGGTTGTGTTTACGGTCCAGGCCCTCGTTGCGGAAATCCTTGGAGAACTCATAAACCCGGTTAAGCCCGCCGATTATCAGACGTTTCAGATAGAGCTCGTTGGAGATCCGCAGGAACAGCCGGGTGTCCAGGGCTTTGTGATGTGTGGTAAACGGGCAGGCCGCCGCCCCACCGTAGATGGGCTGCAGCACCGGGGTTTCCACCTCCAGGAAACCGCGTTCATCCAGGAAACCGCGCATACTTGCGATAATCCGCGTCCGTGCGCGGAAGACTTTCTTTACCTCCGGGGTGACTATCAGGTCCACATATCGCTGACGGTAGCGAAGCTCTTTGTCCTCGACTTTATCATAAATCACTTTCCGGTCGTCAACAACTTTTTCCTTGACTATCGGCAGCTGACGGATGCTCTTGGCCAGCAGGGTCAGGGACTCGGCGTACACCGTGACCTCCCCGGCATGTGTGCGGAACAGATATCCCTTTACGCCGATGAAGTCTCCGATGTCTAGAAGTTTGACCACCTCATAAGACTCTTCTCCCAACTGGTCCCGGCGCAGGTATACCTGTATCTTCCCCTCCCCGTCATCCAGGTGCGCGAAAGTCACCTTACCCTTGCCGCGTATCGAAAGGATACGGCCGGCCAGGCCTAAACGCCGTCCTTGTTCGGGATTCTCACTGTCCTCGTAGCTCTCGAGGGCTCCCGCCGCCGATGCCGTAGGCTCGAAAGCATAAGGGTAAGGATTTATACCCAGCGCCCTGAGACGCTCGAGTTTCTCCAGCCTGATTTTTACCAGTTCGTGTCTGTCTTCCAAGAGCAAATCCCGGTTAGGAACAATCCATCGGCTTGTACATAAAACTTCACAGTGAGGGCACAGCCTGCTGCGCCCCTGCAATTTCCGATAACAAGGTCATCTAGCAACTAAGTGTTAAACGTCAGGTTTACCAGGCCGTCGGACCAGCGACAAGGCCGGAGCGCGGAACTGTGAACGTCAGGACTTTCAATAAAAGTCATCCCGCGATGTGCGTTAAACGTCAGGTTTACCGAACTGCTTGAGGTAGGCCTCGATGAAACCGTCCAGATCGCCCTCGAGCACGGCTTGAGAATCGCCGCGCTCGAAGCCCGTGCGGTGGTCCTTGACCATGGTATAAGGGTGGAGCACGTAGCTGCGTATCTGGCTTCCCCAGGCGATCTCTTTCTTTTCGGCTTCGAGGGCCTGACGTTCTGCGCGTTCCAATTCCAGCTTATGTTCGTAGAGACGGGCCCGCAGGATTTTCATGGCGTTTTCCTTGTTGCGAAACTGGCTCCGCTCGTTCTGGCACTGGACTACGATCCGGGTAGGTATATGGGTTATCCGCACCGCCGAGTCGGTCTTGTTCACATGCTGACCGCCGGCTCCGCTGGCCCTGTAAGTATCGACCCGCAGGTCTTTTTCACCGATCTCCACCTCGAGGTTATCTTTCGCCTGGGGATAGACAAAGACCGAGGCGAAAGAGGTATGCCGCCGTTTATTGGCATCGAACGGGCTTATCCGCACCAGGCGGTGGACTCCCTTCTCGGCTTTCAGGTAGCCATAGGCGTACTCGCCTTGCACCTCGATGGTCATGCTCTTAATACCGGCTTCATCGCCCGGCTGGAGGTCCAGGAGGTTGCTTTTGAAACCGTGGGCCTCGATCCAGCGGGAATACATGCGGGCCAGCATCTGGGCCCAGTCCTGGCTCTCGGTTCCACCCGCTCCGGGATGAATGGTCAGAATCGAATCGCGAGGATCATCCTTGCCAGAGAGCATCTGCAACAGTTCGAGCTCGTTGAGCTCCTTTTCAATCTCCGCGGTATCGGCAGTAATCTCTGCGATCAGTTCCTCTTCCTCACCCTCGGCCAGCTCACACAATTCCGCCAGGTCTTTCAGCCGGCTGCCGAGATCATTCACCGGCCCGGTCCAGCGCTTGAGCCGGTTGGCCTCATCGATCACCCGGCGGGCCTGTTCCTGGTCGTCCCAGAAATTCGGCCCCGCCATAAGGGCCTCCAGCTTTTCCAGCCGGGCAAGCTTGCCGGCCAGGTCAAAGATAACCCCGGAGCTGCTCCAGCCTGTCAGACAAGCCCGAGATTTGTTCCGGAACTTTCTCCAGCACTTGAACTCCCTTTTGATATTTATAACCAGGCGCCCGCTGGGAATGCCGGTTCATCTTTCCCCGGAGAACAACCCTCACTCAAGGGAAAAACCCTGTAGAGTCCCCTGCGGGAAGGGCTGTCAAAAACCCAACCCGGCGCACAATTAATTATCCGTTACAGGAAATAGTATGGCCTTATAATATAAATCCAACGGACTTATGTGGCAAGTCATATGCCGACTCTTGACATTAATCTTCAGCCGGCAACCACGCCTTTGGTGTCGCACTTAAAGTTCGCGCATTGTGAGTCAAACCTCAGGTTTGTCCAGCCGTCAGGCCAGCGACATGGCCGAAGCGCGGAACTCCAAACATCGTATCTTGCAATAAAGGTCATCCCGCGATGTGCGTCAAACGTCAGGTTTGTCCAGCGCGGCATAGATGTCCGAGGCGGTTTTCTCCGGGTCGAGGTGATGAATCGAGCGCAGGCCGAAATCCCGGGCCGCGGCTACATTGTCGACCATGTCGTCTACAAACAGGCACTCCCGGGGCTCCAGGCCCAGTCTCTCGAGCGCCCGATCGTAAAAGGCGCGTTCCGGCTTGAGAACACCCAGTTCGTAGGAGAGCACCTCTGCGTGATGGAACAACAGGTTGGGAAAAAGCTTGTACAGCGCGGGGATGTGCAAAGGGTTGGTGTTCGAGAGAAAATAAACCCTGAGACTTCGGGCAAGCCTCCGCCCCAGGCGGATCATCGCGGGGATTTCCACAAAATGCTTGGCCCAGATGATTGCAAAATGTCTAAAAGAGACCCGGCAGCGGCTAACTTCCAGAAAAGCCTCGTAGTATTTCCGGGCGGAAATCTCGCCCCGCTCGAAAGCGGGCTGAATCTCGGGAAGGAACACATGCTCGGTCCCGAAAAGCTCTTTCGGCATGGAGCTGTACAGGGCGAATTCCCTTGCCGTGGCTTCCGGGTCGCCGACTACCAGCACCGAGCCGATATCGAATAGGATGTTCTTGATCACGGTTCAACGCAGTCTATGGAATTTTATTAATAAAGAAATCAATGTGCTTAAATCAATTGTTATCGAGCAAACCTGAAGCCTGGTTACGAATCCAGTACTCATGATCTTGGAACCAACATTTAGAATAACTTCCGAGTTTGGCAATCTGCCTTGGATGTGCTAATGGTAAAACCTTTATGTTTCTGTCGCAGATTATTGTTTCATTTAGCCTGCCGTAGACACCTAGTTCTTTAAAATCAGAAAGACTTTTCCAGCGTTTATTAAACAATGATAAAAAACATTTAATGGGCTTATCTCCTAATAAAATCAAAATGCTCGCTTTTGATTCTTTAAACTCATCCAAAACAACCTTTAGGCGTTGTTTGTTTTTTCGCATCTCTGCTACAGTTGGGACCTTTGGAACTGTTGGATTCGGCAACCGATGGGGCAGTATCTTTTTAAGTGCTCGATTGAAAGCTTCCCTTTGCCTGTGGTTCATACCGCTGTAAGGAATCTAATCACAAAGCCAAGCATCTTTACGGTCTAAACCCAGGGGATTTAGAATCTTCTGATCAAGTGCTCTGCCTGATGGGCCGTTAAATCTGATATCTGCCGGTTTTAATCTACCGATCTCTACTGGAACGTGAATTTCACTTATAATTTTTTTCGAATCCTCACCTCGCCAAAAAATATATGGTTCACTTGCTACAGCAAGGGCTTTTACAAGCTCTTTTTTATCCGGACCTAACCATTGGGCATGAACGGCACTAGCATATACGCCTAAAACAAACACTCGTTTTGGGTTGCGATCTAGTTGATTAACTTCTCGGACTTCTTGGCCAAATGGAAATGTACCGATCTTTTTCACTATCAGTATCTCCTTATAAGTTGCATAAATAAAAAATAGAAAAACTACATTTGAATATGTAAATCCGTAGTTTTAATGTTTTTCATATGAAAAACCAGAGCAATATAAATCACCCTCCGGCGGCTGTAAACCCATAAAGTTGCCCATGTCCACCGAGCTTATTGACAGATCGAGTTTTCGCGCCGGACTTGACCGGAAAGCCGATCGGATATAAAGTTGTTCAAAATAAACGGACCAGGAGAAAGAAAGTTATGGACCTCTGGATTGAAATAGTGAAGTCGTTCGACCGGACTTATACCTACCGGATACTGACAAAT
>CAZSTM010000003.1:0-27431 GCA_964609635.1 uncultured Gemmatimonadales bacterium | reverse complement strand
TATGCTTGAAAAAAGAATAAAACAGAAATACATTCAACAAGTTATGCTAAATAGAGTTATAGCATCCTGCCGGCTAACCATTTCCCGCGAAACTAATCATCGCAGGAACCGATCTATGATAAACCGCAGAAGACATAAGGCCTTATATTTATTTTTTGTGTTACCGGTTCTGGCCCTGATTTCCGGGTGCGCCATGCTCGGTCTGGGCGGCGATCCCGCCGGCTACGGCGCCGGGGATTTGAGCTACCAGGGTGTTGATTTCACCGTGCTGCAGGGCAGGACCATCGTGCTGGACCCGGGCCACGGAGGCCGTTACAGCGGGGCGGTGGGCAAAAAAGGCCTTACCGAGAAAGAAGTCAACCTTGCGGTGGCGAAAACTCTTGGCAAACTGCTGGCCAGTTACGGGGCGTCCGTGGTGATGACCCGGGATGAGGACGTCGATTTATTGCCCGAGGGTGCGGACGGCCCGGTAAGAGCCGACCTCCAGTCCCGAGTGGACAGCGCGGATGCGGCGCCTGATGCGGTTTGCTTTCTATCGATTCACCACAACAACCTGGGCGTGCCCGACCAGCGATATAACGCCGTCGAGACCTACTACAAGATGGGAGATACCGGGCCCTCTCTGGACCTGGCCCGCTACATCCACCGTCACCTGAACCGCGCGGTGGGGCTGCCGAGGCAGGCTATCCGGCCCGGTAACTACTATGTTCTCAGGAACAACCGCCATCCGGCGGTCCTGGGAGAGGCCAGCTATCTCAGCCATCCGGGTACGGAGAAAAAGCTCTCCGGCGAGAGAGCGCGCCTGCTGGAATCCTATGCCTATCTGCTGGGAATAGTCGATTACCTTTCCGGCGGCGTGCCGGTGGTGGATGACCTGCTAATATCCGGAGCAAGCCCGCTTCAGGAGCCTTTTCCCCTGGTGGTAGCCCGGGTCTATGAGGAAACCGGGGCGCGGGGAATCGACCCGCAGCAGGTGGAAGTAACCATCGACGGCGATCCGGTACCTTTCAGCTACGATCCGGTCAGCGGACGTCTCGAAGCCGCGGCAGACCGGCCTCTGGACAACGGAGCTCACCGCGCCGCAGTCCGGGTGAGGAACCTTGGCGGCAACGCCGCACGCGAGGCCGTGACGGATTTCTCGATCGCCGTGCCACCGGCCCACCTGCGGCTTACCTCGACCCTCGAAGTCCTGCCGCTGGACGGCAGGACCCCGGCGCGGATTTCCGCGGTGGTGAGCGACACCCGGGGCGCTCCGGTAGCCGACGGTACCGAGGTGCTCTTTGACTTTTCGGACCTCAACCTGCCGACACGCACCCTGACCACTTCCTCCGGAACTGCCTCGCTGTTGGTCACTGCTGTTACCAACCGGCCGCTGACAGTCAGCGCCTCGGTGGGCGATATCTCGGCCCGGATAACCATTCCGGCAGGCGATGCCCCACGGGAAAACACCCTGGTGCTGAAAACCCTGGACCACCGGGATGAAATTCTCCGGTCGGTCAAGGTCGAGTGCGCGCAAGCGGGAATTTTCTACACCGACACCGAGGGCCTGTTGACCCTGGCAGGATTGGCCGAAGGCACGCATAAGCTGCACCTCGAGCGTCCCGGGTACCGCCCCGAGGAACTTGAAATTACTCTGGATTCTCAGCAGACCAGGCTTGCAGTCTGCCGGATGCAGCCGGTGGTGGGAGGCGCTCTTCTCGGTAAAAAAGTAGCTGTCGATCCCCAGGCCGGAGGGGTAAATCCCGGTCAAATGGGCAGGGAGGGCACTCGGGAAGCGGATGTAAACCTGGCTGTAGCGAAGCTCTTAGCGGACTACCTAGAACGTGCAGGAGCCGCTGTAATCCTTACCCGCGATGCGGAATCCGATCCCGGACCCTGGGAGCGGGCGTCTATCGCCGAGGAATTCTCCGCGGATATCCTGGTCAGTATTTCTCACGCGGGCAAAATGGAGAAGAACCTCCCGCCGGCCACCGATCTGTGTCACTACCCGGGCAGCACTGAGGGGGAGTTCCTGGCCCGCTCTATCGCTGATTGTTTGAAAGGCTTTGCGGCAAGACCTTACCACGGTGTCCACCCCGGCTTCGAGCGGATCATCCAGCAGACAAGCTGTCCCGCGGTCCGGGTGCGTGCCGCCTCGGTTGCCGATACGCAGGTCGAGGTGAAACTCTCCGACCCGGTTTACTTGAGAAACGAAGCCCACGCTGTATTCATCGGAATCTGCCGGTATTTCGGCTGGGAGCCTGACGGTGCCGTGCCTCACCTGACCGGCAGGATAAGCGACGGCGCAGGAGGCGCGATTTCAGGCGCCCTGGTTCTGCTGGACGGCTGGCGGCCCACCCAGAGCGATGAAACCGGACGCTTCCTTTTCCAGTTTGTCGCTCCGGGAACTCATCGGGTGGAGATTCTCCATCGGGGACAGGCCTACGGGCCTCATCCGGTGGACGATGGCCGCAGGCTGGAGCTTGTTCTCGAAACTGAATAAGCAGCCGTTAGCTGTTGTCGGCTGTCCGTATCATCCGTAATTTCAAAGGCCGGGAAAAAGCTCTTATCGCCCGCCCAGCCACCTGTCCAGCCAGCGGTAGGCGCGCTCGCGCACCTCGGGCGGGAAATCGTGGTCGCCCTCGCCGTCCACCCGCTCGAAAGCATCCGACGCGCCCAGAACCTCGTAGAGTTTCGCCACTTGTTTCAGCCCCTCATCCACCGCCCACCAGCTGGGGAAAATATGGTCTTTCCGGGCGGAATAATTAAACAGCGGTCGCGGGGCGCAGAGCGCCATCACCTCGTGCATGTCGCAGGGAACCATACCGGAACGCAGGTAGTCTCTTAAGCCCGGAAAGTGCACGAACCAGCGGTCACGGGCGAACTGGAACGGCGAGGCCGCCGTGCCCATCGGGGTAAACCCGCAGGAGGTGACCGCGGCCTTGAGCCGTTTGTCGAACGCCTGCAGGAAAAAGGCGTTGTAGCCGCCCGCGCTGTGGCCGACAGCTCCGATACGGGCGTTATCGACCTCGGAGAGCGTACAAAGATAATCCAGGGCCCTTCTGTGGTCGGAGAGTATCTTGCCCATGGCCGACCACCCGGGATATTGACGGTCGAACTGCTCGGTCACGAAAGGCCCGCTGCCTGGGTAAATCCTCTGTCCCGCGGTGATAATATCCACCGCCAGCACCACGTAGCCCCGAAGTGCCAGCTCCATTCCGTAATAACGGTTTTCGCGCACCTTGTCGATACCTACTGTCACCCGGGCCCCCTGCTCGATAGTACCGTGCATGGCCAGAATTGCGGGTGCGGGCGCAGCAGCACTCACTCCATCCGGGACCAGCAGATAACCGTTTACCGTGTCCCCTGTACCGCTTTTAAAACGCACTTCCAGCTCGCGGTAGCCCTCGCGAAAAGTCTCGGCCAGAATCTCGGGGTCGAGAGTACCCTCCACTGCCGGTGCCTGCCCCAGAAGCGCTTTCGCCCGGCGCTCGATCGAGGATCGCTTGCGCTCCCAGCCCTCGCTATCGCACACGGTCATCTTCCTCAATCCGGTGCCATAGACCGTGTCCACCGGCAGATAATCGGTCAGAATATCTGCCAGGGGCGCCGGACCCGGGCCGGCCAGGGTATCCACCGGGCAGCCGGCGGCAAATCCACAGGCAACCGGCCAGAAACCCACGGCTAATATCAGGCAGAACAGCGAACAGATCTTACGCATGGCGCTCCATCCTCTCGCTGCAGGGTTAACCCGAGTTCATCCCTCGGGCGGGACCGGGATCAGCCGGTTTATATACTCAGAAAAGATTGAAAGAGCTTTCAGAACGAGGAAGGCATCTCTTTTTGCACGCCGGCCAGGTCCGGTCGCAGCCAGAGCCCGTCCTCGAGCCGCCAGCCTACCAGGCGTGCGGATTCCTCCAGGTCCGGGTCAAGGGCTACCTGGTACCAGTAGTCCTCGCTGTCCAGCCGGCGCTTCTGGATGGTGTCCAGATTGGGGTCCACAACTTGGCGCAGGACATCCGGGTCGAGAAGGGATTCGATTCCCAGGACCCGGCGCTCGTAGGCTGTCAGCCCGTCCGCTTTACGGCCGCGCAGCAGAGTCAGGCCCGGCCCCCTGCGGCAGGCCACTTTGCGGTGATCCAGAACCCGCCGGTCTCCGATGATATACTGCCCCCGGATAACCTCCTGGAGCTTTTTACAAGTGGCCAGTTGAGCCTGGGTGAAGTTGCCGGTGAAATCGCTCTCGACCTCGATCCCGATCGAGACATCCGAGATACGGGTCTGGCCGTTCCAGAGACAGCGGTAGTCCTGTGGATATCCCGCGTGGTCGCGCGGGTTTTTATCGGTATCGACAATCAGGAAACAGCGCCCTTTCTCATCGATGTAATAGTTGGCCACTGCCGCGCGATAGATGTAACGCACACTGAAATGCTCCCTTCCTTTGGAGCGCAGCACCTCCTCGACTTCCGGCTCGAGCCCGGTGCGGTGCCAGAGGATCATGTCCGGGTAAGCCGGACTGCCGTCGGCCATCAGGCGCTCTAACGGCGGCAGGTATCTCTCCCGACGTTTCCAGTACATTTTTCTGCGGGTTACATGATATTCCAGCGAGACTTCCAGCCCGTTCTCATAACGCACAGCCCTATTTGTCCGGCGAACTGTTTTCACTCCCGGATGATCCCGGTAATAACGGCCGCCTATCAGGTAACCGGGTATGAAATAAGTTTTACCCTGCCATACCGGCTGGTTCAGGTTGTAGTGCCGGATTATCTGGGCCATGTAGTCCAGATGCTGTGAAAAAGACTTTTTGTAGGGGTAATAGGCCGGAAAGTCATCCGCTTTCCCGATATAGCGTCTTGCAAGGTCCAGGTAGTTCTCTCCGTCGGCGGCAACGTGACGGATGTCGTCATCGCCCACCTCGAGAAGACTGTCGCGCGGTATAAACAGCGAGGAATCTCGATGCAGAGCCTCAATCCTTTCGCTCAGGGCTTCGTGTTGCTCGGCAACCAGGTGCAGCGGCACGAAGAAAGAACGGTCGTATTGATTCAGCTCACGTCCCATGCGACTGTAGAGATCGCGAATGTCGCTGTACACGTTTCGCACCAGGTTGGTCTGTCTCTGTTTGCCCTTGATCGAGGCAGGCAGGCAAAGCTGCTTGATAACGTCGGTCAGCCGCTGGTTGCGTCCGGCTTTAACCAGCAGCACCGGCATCCTTATACGGTGAAGGGTATCCTGAACCACTGCTTTTTTAGGGCCTGTTGTCCTTTTTGAAACGCGCTTTCTTGTCTGCCAGTCCGATGGTATATACAATGTTATACCATTGGGTATTCGTTGTGCTGACTTGATGCTAGCGAATGCCTTGTTGTGCCTGCGGTTGTAGTCGAAGACCTTTTTCCAGAGGGTCGGGTTGACTCCGTTTTCGATCAAGGTTTCCCAGAGGGTGCTGCGCAAACGCACCTTGTCATAGTTTCCTCCGTTGGTGGCATCCTCGTGCGCCGCCTCAGCCGCCTGCCAGCACAGAAAAAGCGATAGGAACCCTGCCAGCACCATCCCTCTCAGGAGCTGCAGCCGGCTACTCTGGTTGGAGAAACCGCTAAAAATTCCACTCATAGCCCTAACCGATGTTCAAGGAAAGAATTAGTCTTATTAAGATAATACAAATATCCTGCACGATCAATCCCTAAGCGGAAACGCCCTGGAAAGAGCCTTCACCTGATTTATCCAATGGTTCGGCCGATAGATATGCATTATCCGTGCCGGATACCTGAGGGAAAAATGCTCCATGCCGTCAAATAAGACTTTCGGCCTGTCAGGTAAGAAAAATTTTACAAAACCCCTTAATTTTTATTAGATTACTTAAAAAGGAGTTTCACTCCTGGAAGATTCCTCTCACCCGCTAAACGAAATTTGAGGAGGAAGCTCTTGCCTCTGCTGGCCGATTTCGGCACATCCTGGACCAAACTGCTGGATACTGAAAGCGGAGAAACCTGTATCGAAAAGACCAAGGACCTGCCTCCGCTGAAAGCAGACCTGGCCACCGGGCATAACACCAACGGCCGTGCCGAGAGGACGGTTAACGAGCTGATTGCGCTCGGCCAGGGATCGCTTCAACTTATCGACGAGCCGGACTACACAGTACTGGATGTCGGCTCGCGGGACATTAAGTTCGTCCGTTTCAGCGGCCGGAAGGTGGAGGAAATGAACTGGTCCGCCAAGTGCGGGGCGCTCACCGGATTCACCCTGGAGCTTATTTTAAGCTATTTCGAAATCGATCCTGAAAAAGCAAAGCCTTCCAGGCGTGCGCTCGGCATTACCTGCGGGGTCCTGGGGATGGAGCAGCTTTTCGAGGCTATCGCCGCCGGCCAGAATCCCGGCACCGCCGTGGCTGAGTTCACCCGGGGGCTTGCACTGAACGCCTTCCGGTTCATCGGAGGGCCGGACCGTTTCTTCCTTTCCGGCGGCATGTGCGATAATTCCCTGTTCCTGCGCTCCTTTCCTCCGGGAGTCGAGGTAGTGCCGTTGGGCAGGTACGTGCTTATTGAAGGCTTAAAAAAGGAGTTGCAGGTTGAGGGCTTCAAAGAAAAACAAAATTAAAGCCGTGGCCATGCTCTCCGGCGGGCTTGACAGCTCCCTGGCGGTAAAGATTGTCTCCGACCAGGGTATAGATGTTGTGGGGGTCAACTACAACACCGGTTTCTGCCTTACCGATCATCGCCGCCGAATGACCGGCCTGGGTAAGCCCATAAGCCCTGGTTCTGTGCGCAACGAGGCTCTCCGGGCCGGCGCCCGGTGGCGGATACCGGTCGAGATCATCGACATTTCCGATGAGTACATGCGAATTTTCGCCGAACCGAAACATGGATACGGCTCGGCCATAAATCCCTGCATCGACTGCCGCATTCTCATGCTCCGGAAAACCCGCAGTTATATGGAGGATATCGGCGCCGGTTTTATTATCACCGGCGAGGTGCTGCGCCAGCGTCCGATGACTCAGATGCCCTGGACCCTGAAACTTATCGAAAATGAATCAGGGTGCAAGCGCCTGATCCTGCGGCCCCTGTCCGCGAAGCTGCTGCCTGCTACCCTGGCGGAAGAGAAAGGCTGGGTGGATCGGAATAAACTCTATGGTTTCAGCGGCAGGAGCCGCAAGCCTCAAATCGCACTGGCCGAGGAGCTCGGCCTGACCGATTACCCACAGCCCGCCGGCGGCTGCTGTTTCCTTACGGATAAGAACTACGCCCGCCGAGTGCAGGATCTATTCGAATACTCTGAGAATAAGTCTCTTTCTTCTTCTCAAGTCTTGAGGCTCAAAGTGGGCCGCCATTTCCGGCTCAACCGGCGGGCAAAGGCCATCGTGGGCCGCAACGAGGCGGAGAACCTTTTCCTGAGCGATAACGCAGCCGGAATCACGGTGCTGGACAGTTGCGATGTGCCCGGGCCGCTGACTCTGGTCGAGGGACAGCCTCTGCCGGAAGACCTCGAGCTTGCCGCTCGGATTACCGCCCGCTACAGCGACGGCAAGGACCGCGAAAAGGTGGAGGTCAAGGTCAGCACCCCGGAGGGCGAGGACAGGCTGCTCCAGGTGGCTCCGCTCGACTCCGGCCGGTGCGACAAAATGCGGATCTAACAGCGTGTTAAAAAATCCCAAGTCATGGGTATCCGGCCCTAACGGGTGGGCCGAGCGACCCATTTACCTTCCCTTGACAGCGAAAAAACCATAAATTTCAATCCCGGGGCGTTTAAAACCTTCTCTTCAATACCTCTGTAAAAAAGATGACTGAAATCCGTAAAAGTAAAGCCAGTGCTCACTGTGCAGGCGAGGATACCATCGTGGCGGTTTCCACGGCTCCGGGAATCGGTGCCGTGGCCCTAGTACGTATCAGCGGGCCGAGCGCCTGGCAGGTCGGGGAAAAGCTCGCCGCGGACTGCAAAAAATACCGGCGTCTCGAGACTCGCCGGTCTTTGTTGATGAGCCTTATCGATCCTGCTGCCAACAATGAAATCGATCACGCACTGATAGTCAAATATAAGGGACCTGCCAGTTTTACCGGCGAGGATGTAGTTGAAATTCAATGCCATGGAGGACTTTCTGTCCCCCAGGCGGTAACCGAGGCGGCTATCGCCGCCGGCGCCCGTCCCGCTGCGGCCGGGGAATTCACCCGCCGGGCGTTCCTCAACGGCAAGCTGGACCTGGCCCAGGCGGAAGCTATCGACGACCTGGTGCATGCGCGCGGGAACCTGGATCGCCACCTGGCCCTGCAGGGCCTGAGCGGAAAACTAGGCCGCAAAATAGAGGCCCTGCGCTCCATGCTCCTGGACTTGAAAGCCGGGATCGAGTACGAGATCGACTTTCCCGAGGAAGAACCCCAGACAGAAATGCCGGCTCGCCTGGAGCAGGAGATCTCCTCGGTCGTCAAATCTATCGAGGAGCTGGTGGCCGGCGCCCGGCGCAACATCCTGCTGAGCCGCGGCGTCCTGACAGTGATCGCCGGGGAGCCGAATGTGGGCAAATCCACCCTGTTTAACCGGCTGGTCGGCGAGGAGCGCTCGATTGTCACCGAAAGCTCGGGCACCACCCGGGATGCAGTGGAGATGGAGTCCATGATCGGCGGGGTGCTTTTCCGCCTGGTGGATACCGCCGGCTTGCGAAAAAGCGCGGAAGAGGTCGAGCGTATCGGCGTGGAGTACAGCCGCCGCTACATCCAGCGGGCGGACCTGGTGATTTTCATCCATGATGTCACCAGCGGTGTGGACCGTTCCGAGAAAGAATTTATCGCCGCCCATTCGAGTGGAAACCTGCTGCAGGTGGCCAACAAAATCGACCTGGCGGGCAAAAGTAAAAAAATCCCTGCCGGTTTTATCGCGGTCTCCGCCACCGAGGGCAGCGGCCTGGAGGAACTTCGCCGGGCCATGGTGGAGGTGGTTCTCCCGTCCTCCAGGGCCGGTCAGGGCAAGAACGGCTTCAAGGGACCCCAGGTCACCCGGCTTCGCCAGAAAAACCTCCTGGAAGAGGCTCTGCGCATTCTGCGGCGGATCGACCCTCGTGCTTCGGCGGAATTTATCGCCGCCGATCTTCGCGAGGCCACCGAGCTACTGTCCGAGATCACCGGCAAGATTACCGATGAACAGGTGCTGGAGCGGATATTCAGCCGCTTCTGCGTTGGGAAATAAGGGCGATTGTTTCACGTGAAACATCATCCCGACTCGCCTATGGCTCATTTGCATAAGATATATACGCCTCTCCAAGGGCAGTATTTTTCAATGAGGTTTTCCAAGGTGTTCGATCAACTGAAATTTTACGCTGCTTCATGCCCAACAACGGTACATCTTTGTTAATACTTTATTTCGGCTTTAATCAGCGTTTTATTCTACTCGTTATCCCTGTATTTATCTGTACGTTTTCCTTGATGATCAAACGGCACGTTTGTTTCACGTGAAACATGTCTGATAAAGATCATTCCATAGTGGTAATCGGCGCTGGGCACGCCGGCTGCGAGGCCGCCTGGGCCGCCGCCAACCTCGGTGAACGGGTTCTGCTGGTCACTTCCAACCTCGATCACATGGCCCAGATGTCGTGCAATCCCTCAATCGGCGGGGTTGCCAAGGGTCAGCTCGTGCGTGAGATAGACGCCTTGGGCGGTATTATGGCCCGTGCCTCCGATTCCGCCTCTATCCAGTTCCGCATGCTTAACACCTCCAAGGGCCCGGCAGTCTGGTCTCCCCGTTCTCAGACCGACCGCAAGCTCTATATCAAGGCAGTCCGTGCCCTGATTGAATCCCACCCGCGCATCAGGGTGCAGCAGTCTATGGTTACTGGTATCGAGCTCAGCAACGGCCGGGTTACCGGGCTGTCTACCTCAGATGGCCGCAGTATGGCAGCCCGTTCGGTAATCCTGACCGCCGGGACTTTCCTCAACGGGCTGATCCGCATCGGCGACCGCTCTTTTCCTGCCGGTCGGGCCGGTGATCCGGCTTCCGAGGCCCTGGCGGAAAACCTTAAAAGCCTAGGCCTTCCGCTTATGCGCTTTAAGACCGGAACTCCCCCCAGGCTCGACGGCCGTACCTTGGATTACTCCTTACTTACAGAACAGCCTGGTGATGATACCGAATATTACTTTTCTTTTTTCTACGAAGCTAAAATGCTCCCCCAGGTCAGCTGCTGGCATACCCGTACCACCAAAAAAACCCGCCGGCTGGTACTTGACAACCTTAAACAATCCTCTCTTTACGGTGGTTTTATCAAGGGTCGCGGTCCTCGCTACTGTCCCTCGATCGAGGACAAGTTTGTGCGCTTTCCTGATCGTGAGAACCAGCACCTTTTCCTTGAACCTGAAGGACTTGATACCTATGAGGTTTACCTGAACGGTCTTTCCAACAGCATGCCCCTCGAGATCCAAGAACAAATGGTGCACAGCGTTGAGGGTCTCGAGCAGGCTGCGATTGTCAAACACGGCTATGCCATCGAGTACGACTGTTATGACCCTCGTGCACTTAAACCCTCCCTCGAATCCGCCCTGGTTCCCGGCCTGTATCTGGCCGGCCAGGTCAACGGCACCTCCGGGTACGAGGAGGCCGCAGGACAGGGCCTAGTCGCCGGAATCAACGCCGCACGTGCTCTCCAGGATAAAGAAGAGATTTCTTTTCCCCGTACCGATAGCTACCTGGGGGTTATGCTGGATGACATCGTCGTCCGCGGCGTGGATGAGCCTTACCGTCTTTTCAGCTCCCGTTCCGAGTTTCGCCTTCACTTGAGGGCAGATAACGCCGACCTCAGGCTTTCTCCCCTGGCTTTCGATCTCGGCCTTATCGGCGATAAGCAGATTTCCTCGGTTATGTCAAAGAAAGATCTTCTTACTCGCTGCCGTGACTATCTGAGCCGAACCCGGGTCTCTCCCGTGCGAATCAACCCCTACCTTAAAACCGTGGGCAGTGCCGTCACCGGATCCTGGCTCAGCCTTGAGAAACTGCTTCGCCGCCCCGAGGTCTCCCTTTCTTCCCTATTCGCGTTTTTGGAGCCAGAGGAATTTTCCCCCGCAGAATTGCAAAAAATCCTGCCTCAGGTTGAGCTGGAGGTCAAGTATGATGGTTATATGGGGCGGGAGATGGTTCGCATACAGCAGTTGCGCCGTATGGAGGCGGTGAAAATACCTGCTGAGATGGATTTTTCTAAGTTTACCGCCATTTCCCATGAAGGCCGGGAACGACTGCAGCGTCATCGTCCCTCAACCCTGGGCCAGGCCTCTCGTGTGCCGGGTCTTACTCCCGGAGATTTGAGTGTCCTGATGGTTGAGCTGGGCAAATTCAATAAAAAAACTCTTTCTCAATAATCTTTATTTTCTATTTTCGTTTATCTTCTTTTATTTCAACTACTTACATACCATTAAAATGATTCCTAAGGTCTGTCTGCCTCAGATGACCATGGTGCTCCTACCCAACCTCTCTCTCTTTCTGATATAAAGTCCGTATATGTTCAAACCGTAATAAACGAACTCCGCTCTTCTGTCGCCTGATACTTACAACCTTATCACTATTCTTATTATACTTACTTTTGTTATTTTGCTCTTGGGTTTTCGCTCCTCTTTTTTCCCTTCCCGTAATTCACCCCTTATTTTAGCTTTATCCAGGTCTTTTAAACCACTTTCCAGCTTTTTTTACCTGCCCCGGTTTTCATCCGGCCAGATAATCCTGTGGAGCTGGAGCTGCAGGCGGTGTGAAAGTCTTTCTTCGACCATCCACCCGGCCAGTTTGGCCGGTTCGAGCTTTCCTTCTACCGGCGAAAAGATTATCTTGTGCCGGCCCTCCAGCTTGCACTTATCTACTATCTTGAGCGCCCATTCGTAGTCTTTACGGTCCGCCACCACAAATTTTATCTCGTCTTTCTGGCCCAGCAGATCCAGGTTTCCCCAGTGAAATCCGCGTTTAGCCTCGGCGCTGGGTGGTTTTATATCGACAACTTTCAGCACCCTTTTATCCAGCACATCCACCAGCCTGGTTCCGCTGGTTTCCACCTGTACCTGGTAGCCCTCATCGCACAGCTTATGGCAGAGCTCCGGCAAATCTTCTTGAATCAGCGGTTCTCCTCCTGTGAGCACCACTCGCTTCAGTCCTTTCGCCCGGCAGATCGAGAGAACGTCCTCCACGGTAACTTCGGTACCGTCCTCGGGTTTCCGAGCATAGTCGGTATCGCACCATGAGCAGTCCACATCGCAGCCGGCAAAGCGCACGAACGTGGCGGCCAGTCCCTGCCATGACGATTCTCCGGCAATTGAGCAGAAAGTCTCGCTAACTGTCATCATTTCTACTTCCCTAAGATTTAGGGACACAGCGCGCTGTGTCCCTTCAGCACCGGGTGTTGCCTGATCGTAATTCGTCAAACGAATTTAGTGTCTTAAGGCGGCGACCGTCGTGTGATTATTTCGGGCGTTCTCAGTCGCCGAACACACCGTCCACTGCGGTACCGCAGCTGCTGCAAGTCCCGTCTTGTTCCAGGCTGATCTTTCTTACGCTGAAACCGAATCGCTCGATTACCACCTTGCCGCAGCCCGGGCAGCAGGTGCTCTCGGAAAAATCTCCGGGAACGTTTCCGGCATAGACATACTTAAGTCCCGCGCGCTTTGCGCATTCCATTGCCAGTCTTAGTTTTTCCAGCGGGGTCGGCGGAAGATGGGTCCATTTGTAGCATGGATGAAAGCGGCTGACATGCCAGGGAATCTCGGGGCCGCATTCGGCCAGGAATCCTGCGATAGCGCTCAGTTCCTCCTCGGAATCGTTCATTTCGGGCACTACCAGAGTGGTCACCTCGCACCAGATTCCCAGCTCTTTCATGCGTTTGATAGTCTCCAGCACAGGCTCCAGCCGGCCTCCGAGGATCTTCCGATAGGTCTTCTCTTGGAACGCCTTGAGATCGATATTTGCCGCATCCATACAGACGGCCAGTTCCTCCAGGGGTTCTTTCTCGATGTACCCGTTGGAGACCATGTTGGTTTTCAATCCCCGCTCTTTTGCCAGACGGGCCATTTCGATCATATACTCGAAAAAAATTGTCGGCTCGGAATAGGTAAAACAAAGGCTCCGGCAGCCGGAGCTCTCGGCCTGTCTCACTATATCCTCAGCCGGTACGGATATGGCCGAAATGCCCTGACCTGCGGGTTCAGCAGCTGAAAGCGTATGGTTCTGGCAAAAAGGACAGGACAGGTTGCAGCCGACAGTGGACACTGAAAAAGCGGTGGAACCGGGGAGAAAGTGAAACAGAGGTTTCTTCTCTATCGGATCGACATGCGCCGCCGCCGGCTGTCCATACACCATGCTGACCAGCATGCCTTCCCGGTTTTCGCGTACCCGGCAAATGCCGCGAGCTCCGGGAGCTATCTTGCAGTGGTGGGGACAGAGAGAGCAGGTTACAGCACCCGTGCTCTCCCGTGTGTAATAGGATGCCTCTCGCATCTGATTACTCGGGGAGTTTTATCCGCTTGGCCACATCAAAGCCGTAAGCCTGTTTCAACCGCTTGGCCTCAAGCATCTTGTTTCTCTGCTCCAACTGGGCGATTAACCTTGCCGCCTTGACAAAAGACTCTTTCTCCTTTTCCAGCCAAGCCTCCGGGAAGACCCTGAAATCCAAATCCTTGCGCATGATCTTATATTCCGCCGTACCGTCGTTCAGATCGCACAGAGCATCACAGGTTGTCTTGAAAACACAGCCCTCTTCCTCTTTGAGGTGGTTGAAAATCGGACAGGTCTCATCCAGGTGAAAGAATTTTCCTCTGATCTGCATCGGCTCCCTCCTGTTTATAAAACCCTCTACCTGGGAGTGACTTTGGTTTGCACTATCCAGGCATGTTTGTATCCAAACGAAACTGCTCTTTTCTTTTCGATCTCGGCCTCGTCTTTATTAAGAAAGTCCCCGATTCTGACCGTGTATCGATCCCCGTGGAACTCCAGGTAAGCCTCCGTCTGCATCTCCCGCCTGATCTTGGGCAGCATCGGTTCCAGTTCCTCACTACTTTCGGCTGAGGCCAGTTGAACCCGGTAACCCGGCATCGCTAGGTTGTCTGCGAGATCGACGTATCCGGTTCCCCCACGTTTATTCTTTATTCCCCGGTACCCGGACATCCCTTCTTCTTTCCTTTTCGAAAGCAGCACGGTATCGACCGGCATTTCCTCGTTCCAAAGGGAATCCATCCTTGAATACACCGTCTTCGGCTCTGCCGCCGGCTTTTTCTTCCATGATCCTATCTCCCTTAAACTGCGCAATGCCGCGCATCCCGAGCTTAAAATCCCAAAAAGCAGAACCAGGACCAATGCCTTTACCGGAATTCCCGATAAAATATAATGTCCTGAAGGGTTATTAAAAAACTTTTTCGAGCATGAAAGGTTCATAGATTTTTTTAAAGTCATTCTTTAAAGCCTGGATATTTAAAATAACAGTTACTACTTATTTCTTTCTCTTAATTCTAAGAAACTATCAGCCGGCGTTCTCTTCCATCGAGATTTTCTCTTCCCCATCCGGTTCGGGCAGGTATTCCAACAGCCATTGGCGCTGACTTTTCTCAGCCATGGCGTATGGTACCTTGATCGGCATGTAGCCTTCCAGTTGGTATCCGCAGTCTTCGAGTTTTTCCTGCTTCTCCTCGGTATACCAGGTGACAAATGTCCTCTCGTCCGGCTGGACGAACGCCAGTACTCCACGAAAAATGCCGATCCGGCCGATATTTTCCGGGTCGCGGTGGCCGCTGTCCGCGCTTCGCTCGAGCAGAGAATCCGGTATCGGTTCAAGCGAGAATTTTTCCATATTCTCAGCTATTTTCCTGTCGCTTTTCGTTTTTTCTATATCCTCCTGTTCCTGCTGGCATCTTTCCATTTCTCCCGCCGGCAAATTTTCCATGATCCATTGCATGGCGCTCTCGTCGCCCGAGCAGTAGAGCAGATGGTCAATCTTCGCCGGAGACAGGTAACCCGCATCTTTAATGGTTTTCAATTTGTTCGGTGTCGAGGGAGAAATGTAGAGGTAGCGGTCCGGAGCGATCAGGTAGATCATGTCGAAACGTTCGAGATAACGGCCGATCAGTTCCACTTTCACGGTTTGAGCCTGAACGAAGCGATCGAGAAAACCCTCCGGCAGCTCCTTGATCTCTCTCTGTGCGGTTATCTCCTTAGCCTTTTTGTCTTCTTCCTTTTGCTCGATCTCCGATACTTCCCGGCGTGTTCTTTCTTCTTCGCCTTCGGGCAGGTTGTCCCTCCTCCACACCAGGTCATCTTCCAGAGCGGTTGTATGCGGAAGGTTTATCTTTCGGTCCGCATATTGGTATTTGGCCTCCTTAAGCATTTCGGTTTTTTTCGGTGAGTTCGGGGTGATCCAGACAGACCCGTCCGGTCCGACAAATCCCAGAAAATCATCCTGAACCAGATAGCAGCCGATCTGTTCCATATTGACTCCCTCGGTCTTTGCCGAATGCTCCGCCAGTTCTTTCGGGACTTTATCCCCGATTCCCAGTTCCTCCTGAATTTTTTTTAGCTTCCGCTCTTCATCCCGACTTTCCTGTTCTTCGATCTCCTGACGGGATTTTTCCAGCTCGCCGGAAGGCAAATTCTCTTCAAGCCAGAGCCGGTCTTCCTCGCTTTCCGAACCATAGGGTACCCGGATCAACTTTTCCGGCGGCTGGTAGCCTGCATCCCGCAGGGCTTTCTCTTTCCAGTGTACCGTGGGAGTTACATAGTAACATCCATCTTTACGAATAAAGCAGGTCACCCCTCCGCGTGACTGGTAACGTCCTATCATTTCCATATCCTCGACTTCAGTTTTTGCCGAACGCTCCATTAATTCTGCGGGAAGCTCTTTCAGCTCGAGCCGGTCGAGAATTTTCTTCTTATATTTCTCGCGGGTTTCTTCCTCTGAAGCATCTATTTCCTGCTGTGTCAGGTCGAGTTCTCCCTGAGAGAGGCTCTGGCGGATATACTCCAGGTCCTCTTGGGTACCATTTGAATAAGGTAGCGGGAAACCCCTTAACGCATGCTTATATTTAGCTTGTTTGAGAATCTCCACCTTGGATTTCAGCACTGGAGTAATATAAACAATGCCTGAAGTATCTATAAAACCAAGTATATCGTTACGCACATAATATTGGCCGATAAAATTAAGCTGTTTCTGCTCGGTCTTGATCGAGCGTTTGAGAAACTCCTCCGGCAGGTCTTGGAGTTCCATTTTACGTTTTATGGTCTCGGCCTTCTCCTTTTCGAGTTTTTCTTTTTCCTCCAGGTTGGCTTCCCTGGCGGCAGCCCAGTACTTCTCGTCTATATTTGCGCTCAGCCAGTCTATGTCATCCTGTGTTCTCAGCGAATAGGGAACCTTGATAGCGGCACCCATGAATTGATAGCCCAATGATTTCAGCAATTCCACCTTGTCCGCCAGGGCCGGGGTCACATAGGTGACGCCTTCGGGATCGGTGAAAGAGAGGATCCCGTTGTGCCCTCCCGACATCCCGATGTATTGGGGATGTTTTTCTTCACATGCGGCACTGGCCTCCAGCAATTCGCCGGGCAACTCTTTGAGACCCAGTTTCTCGATCCTTGACTTGGCCTCTTCCATGGCTTTACGGTTACGTTCTTCCTCGACCTCCCGGGCTGCCTGTTCCCATTCCTCGTAAGGAATGTTCTTGGCAAGCCACTCGCGATTTTCAGGATTATCCATCCCGTAGGGAACATTGATCATCGACCCTGCATAAACATAACCGGACATCTCGAGCATCCGGCGTTTTTCCTCAGAATATGGGGTAAGATATGTATCGGCTTCCCAGTCTGTAAAGGAAAGCATACCGCGATAAGAGGCGATCAGTCCGATGTGATTGTAATACTTTCCCTCGGCCCTGGCGCAGCGACTCTTTATAAAATCACTGTCCACCGGGCTCAATCCTTCTCGGTTGACCTTTTTAACTGCCACCCATACTTTCGCCTCCACCCTGGGCATTAGATTTTCCTCAACCGACCGCTTGATCTCCTGAGGAGGCAGATTCTTCCTCAGCCAGCGCTTGCTCTTGACGGCGCCGTCGGAATAGGGCACTTTGATCTTCGGCCAGCGGTGATCCAGCCCCGCGTCTTCAAGTAATTCCACCTTGAGACGGGTGCCCGGAGTGACATAGAGCTCTCCATCCCAATCCACAAAAGCCAGGACCCCGCCCTTGAATCCATAGCACCCTTTTTCATCCGGACGGTTCTTTTCGCAGGAAGCGCTGCGAGCGAGCAATCCAGGCGGAATCTCTTGCTGCTCTTCCTTTTTGCCCTCGCCTTTGTCTTTCTGTTTGTCTTTTTGTTTTTTGAACATTCCTCTGTCCAGCCGCCTTCCGTTTGGCGTTGAAATATCGGCGTTACTTCATATTATTAGCTGCGCACCTTGTCCTGTCAAGCCGGGTATGCCTGTTTATCCCGCCTTTCCCGGTGTACGTTCAATACTTGAAGTAATAAAAAATAAGTTTTAGATATTCATTCACCACCGTAACCAGCTCGCGTTCACGGGTCCACCAGCGGTCCGGCGACATTTTTTCGGTCTCCGGGGGCACTGCGCAGAAAGAAAGTTCCAGCTCCAAACCTTCCATGACCCTGCGATAAGCGAACCTGGTGCGACGGGTATTGAAGTAGCTGGCCACTACCAGCAGAGACTTCAGCCCGAGCCGCCGTACGGTCCGACGAGTGGCCAGGGCATCCTCGAAGGTTGAGTTTATATCCGTGTTTATCACAATCGAATCCCCGGGGATGCCGCGCCTGGAGGCGGCTTCCAGTACACTGGCCGCCGGGTCGATTGCATAGCCGAAGTAATAGCTGGTATCACTTACATTAAATATCAACAGTCCTGCATATCCGCTCTGGTAGAGGTCCATGGCCAATTGACGGCGGAAGTGGTTTCCGCTGACTGCTACCACGGCATCCGCGTATTTCGGGGGCTCATCCACCGCCAGAGCCGAAGCGAGTGCCGTCAGCCACCAACGGCAGGTAAGGACCGCTACCACCAGGACAACTGCTAAAACCGACCCGGCCGCTAAACAACCGGCCCTCCGCGTCAACCGGGTACTCTGTATCTGGTGGTCGCTCATTTTCTGAGCTTTTTGATATTCTTATTTACTGCCGAGGCCAATTCGTGGTCGGGATCGAGCCTTAGAAAGGTTTCATAGGCGACCAGGGCCTGCTCTGTGCGGTTTTGCATCTCGCAGACCAGACCAATGTAGTAGTAGGTCATCGCATATTTCGGGGCCAGGGCTGCGGCTTGCCGAAAGGCTTTCTCTGCAGATTCGAGCTTTTCCAACTGGCTGTAAACCTGCCCCAGGCTCAGGTAGATTAAATGGTTCTTGCTGTCGATGTTTATGGCTTCCTCGAACTGCTCACGAGCCTGGATCAGCATGCCTTTCTTGAGGTAAACCGTACCCAGCAAGTGGAAAGCCTCGGCCATCTTCGGGTTCATTTCCAGGGTCTTGTTCAAGGCGATAATCGCCTCATCGTACCGTTGCTGTACCAGATAGATACCACCTATACTGTACTGCGCCCAGTAAAAGCCCGGATCGGCCTCGAGCGCGGCCCGGTATTGCCTTCGTTTCTGGTCCAGACTATCCAGTGCGCGACCGTAAAGGTATATTTCCACCGCACTTTGAGGGTTCTGTTCGACCTTCCTGCGGTACTCTTCGATTATCTCCTCTCCCCGACCGACAACCCGCATAACATCCATGTAGCGGAAATGCGCTCTCAAAAATCCCGGGTCAAGACTTATCGCCTGACTGAATTTTTCGATGGCCGTGGGGAGCTTCTCCTCATCCACCAGCCGCAGACCCTCCTCGTAGAGCCGCACGGCCAGGGGGTTGTCGCTGCTCAGTTGGCGGCTTTCCCCCCAACACCAGGTGGTGGTGGCAAAAATTGCCAGAACCGGCAGTACAACCAGCGAAACCTTGCTTTTTTTCAATCGGTTACAGTCCATTCCTGTTCTCGGAATTTTTTCAACCGGAAATGTCGGTCGCTTTTTCGGGTCATTCTATTGACATCCGGGCTGCTGTTTCAGTATTGTTAGTTTAAAATCTAACCAAATTACCCGGGGCTTGCAAGGAAAGCTTATAATGCGCGGCTGAGACGACAGTTGTCGGCCTGCGGAAGGTTGGGCGGTATTTTGTCCATGCCTGGAAAAATTCCCGATATGCTATCAGATAACAAACCAGGAGGATAAATGATATTCGAGCAAGTAAGTACCGGCGGCGACCGGAACTTCGGCTACTTCATCGCGGACAAGCCGGGAGGCAGCGCCGCGGTGATCGACCCAGCCGGATCGCCCAGGATGTTTCTCGCACTTCTCGAGCGTGAAAAATGCGCGCTCAAATATGTGATCCTGACCCACGATCACTACGATCACACCGGCGGTACAGGTGAGCTTACCGGTAAGAGCGGGGCAAAGGTAGTTGCGCATAAGCTCTCCGGTGGTCAAACCGGCCTGTCGGTTGAAGACGGGGAAAAATTGCCCCTGGGAGATTTGGAGCTGCAGATCATACACACCCCCGGTCATACCATGGACTCGATCTGTGTTCTCTGTGCGGATGTGCTGGTAACCGGGGACACACTTTTTGTCGGCAAAGTGGGCGGTACCGACCTGGGTAACGGGGCGAGGATCGAGTACGAGAGCCTTCACCGGAAACTGATGACCTTGCCCGAACAGACCCGGGTCTATCCGGGACACGATTACGGGGTGGCGCCCAGCTCAACTATCGGACACGAGAAAAAAACCAATCCTTTCATCCTCTGCCGGAGCCTCGAGGAGTTCGTGGACCTCAAGGCCAACTGGGCCGATTACAAGAGAAAGCACGGAATCGAATGATTTTAACGAAATAAATCAGCAAATCCCCCTCAGTCCCTCTTTAAAAAAAGGGGAATTAAAGGAGGATTTGAGAGAAGAAACTGTGAGGACATTGATCCTCAGATGTCGCAGAATCAGGCGCTTTCCGGGGTGCGGAAGAAATCCACGGTGAGTTTCAAGCCTTCCTCCAGCGAGACTTTCGGCTCCCAGTCGAGTTCTTTCCGGGCCTTGGTGATATCGGGCTCGCGCACCTTGGGGTCGTCTTCGGGAAGTTCTTTGAATATTATCTGGCTGCCGCTGCCGGTTATCTCGATTATTTTCTTGGCGAACTCCAGGATTGATTTTTCCTCCGGATTGCCGATATTTACCGGCAGGTCGATGTCCGAGAGCAAGAGGCGGTAGATGCCCTCGATGAGATCGGTATAGTAGCAGAACGAGCGTGTCTGCGATCCGTCTCCGAAAACTGTGAGCGGTTTGCCGTTGAGCGCCTGATCGATAAAAGTGGGCACCGCGCGGCCGTCGCTGAGGCGCATCCGCGGTCCATAGGTGTTGAAAATTCTGACTATCCGGGTCCGGACGTCATGGGTGCGGTTGTAGGCCATGGTCAGCGCCTCGGCGAAACGTTTGGCCTCGTCGTACACTCCCCTGGGACCGATCGGGTTGACATTGCCCCAGTACTCCTCGGCCTGCGGATGTACCTGCGGATCGCCGTAAACCTCCGAGGTCGAGGCCAGCAGAAACCTGGCCCGTTTTTCTTTAGCCAGCCCCAGGGCCTTATGAGTCCCCAGGCTGCCTACCTTGAGCGTCTGGATGGGATATTCCAGGTAGTCCACCGGCGAGGCGGGCGATGCGAAATGCAGGATCGCATCCAGAGGACCCGAGATAAAAATGTACTCGGTGACATCGTGCTTGATAAAACTGAAACCCTCGTTGCCGATAAGGTGGCTGATGTTATCGATATTGCCGGTTATCAGGTTGTCGATACAGATAACTTCATGGTCTTTCTCTATTAGATAGTCGCATAGGTGGGAACCGAGAAAACCGGCTCCGCCGGTAACCAGAATACGCATCTATTCCCTCGTGTCCAGTTGGTTAAAGGCATTTCCGAAAACCGGCATCGCCTCTAGGATTCCGGTCCGGGACGTGAAAAGACTCACATCAAGCAAGAGAGTGCCTTAGATGAATCTGCTGAAAGACCCTCGTCGCCTGAGGCTGACGTTAATAATACTGATAATCGCCAGCGGTCTTTCCGTGGTGCTCTGCGAAACCTTCGGCGGTCCGAATCTCCCGCTTAATCTTATCCTGACGCTGCGCACTGTCTTCTGGACCGCCGCCATCGGTTACCTTTGGCTGCGCCTGACAAAAAGGATCGGTTAGGTCCACCGGAATGTTTCGCCCTCTTGCCCAAAATAAGCCCTCGGCGACCTGATTGTCAATCCCGCGAGTTCTAAACCAGCGTAATTTATAAGGCCGATATCGAGGCATTTATTTTTCCTTCAATTTCCAGGGGGACCCATAAAATGATAAAATACGATAAGTTCAATAATTACGGCCTGAAACTCCCTTTTGACCCCAGTGTCAGAGACCTTTCAGGAAAAACAGTGCCCGGAACCCGGATTATCGATATAAGGGCTCAGGCCCTGAGACTCTCCCCGGAAGAGAGGGTCCGAATGTTGAACTCTCCTTTTTCTCCCGGATTCTCTTCGGGAATCTGGTTTTTCGCCGAACATTCCTCCAGATTTCATAGTTCTTACAAAGATCCCATGAGCCTGGAAAGAAAATTGGACATTGCCTGTGAGCTGGCCCGTTATGGATTGAAAGCCATAGAAGCTCACCACCCCTGGGAAATAAACGAGGACAATCTCCATCTCTATCAAAGAATGCGCTCCGAGGCCGGAGTTATCGTTTCGGTCTTTGCAGGTATCGGGGGCGATTTCCGGTCCAGAGAGTCCCGTTTCGGCACCATATCGAGCCCCATAAAAAAAGTAAGGGATCAATGTACCGCCCTTACTATCGAACAACTTAAAATGGCCAAAGGCATTTCCGAGCAACAGGGCTATCCCGTGCTGGCGGTTTGCTGGCCGGGTGTGGACGGTTACACTTATCCTCTGGGCACTGAGTTTTACGATATGTGGGACAGGTTTGAGGCCTCCCTGGCGGAGGCCATGGATGAAGTGCCGGGGGTGAGGGTCGCCATCGAGCCCAAACCCTATGAGCCGGCAATCAACAATATCTGGCGCAATACCGCAGATGGGCTTACCATGGCCGGAAATGTCGAGGCCAGGTTGCATAACCCGCTGAACCGTAAACTGCTCGAGCAAGGGCACGCCCTGGTGGGGCTTAACCCCGAAATCGGTCATGTCAGGATGGGTTTCGAGGAAACCGCTTACTCTTATTCCTCGGTAATGAGGCAAGCAAGGCTGGCTCATACGCACTGGAACAGCCAGCCTCTGGGAAACTTCGATCAGGACCTTAATCCCGGCGTAGTCGCTCCCGAATCTATGGAAGCCTTGATTTTTGTCTGCAGGATGTACGGGTACAACGGATTTCTCGGACTCGACATCAACCCGGAAAAGATGCCCGTGGAGGCCGCCCTGTTAAACAGCTTCAATGCCATTGAACTGGCAAACGCGGTGGTGGACAATCTGGACCCGGAAAAGGTCCTGGAAGCCTATTACCATCCTCAGGACAACGCCGGTATTATAGAAAACCTGGTAACCGCAGCCAGGGCGCAGGGAATGGACCGCTCCAGACTTATCGATGAAAAAGTTATCGCCCGATTCGCTAAAAAGAACTCTTGATTATTACTCCTTCCCTCTCGCTAAAAAGGCCGGTGGAAAATGGCACAACTGGCTTTAGGCCTGGATTCAAGCACGCAAAGCCTGACAGCGGTTGCCGTGGATATCGAACAGAGGAAAACCGTCTATCAGAAATCTCTCGATTATCTGGCCGACCCCAGGCTGAACAGGTTCGGAATCAACGACGACTATATCCTGCCTCCAGAGGAAGAAGGGGATGCGAACCAGCCGGTGGCCATGTATTTCGCCTCCCTGGATGCGATCTTTACCGACCTTGCCGCGGAGTTTCCAGATTGCGGCCTTAACCTCAAGGATGTCGCGGTAATCAATACTTCCGGCCAACAGCACGGCCACGTGCTGCTGAACCGGCTCGCCCGGCAAGAATTCCCAGCCCTGAGAGAAACCGGGCCTCTTTCCAATGAAAATCTGGTGTCTCTTCTGGAAAAATCCCCGGCTGTGCCTTTTGCGCGTATCTGGAGAACCTCTTCCACTTCCGAGCAGGCCGCCTCACTGAGGGAGGCGCTGGGCGGCAAGGAAAAAACCATTGAACTGACCGGATCGGATGCTCCTTTGAGATTCAGCGCTTTCGGGATAATGAAAACCGCAAGAGAGTACCCTGAACCATACCGTTCAACCTGGAGGATTCATCAAATAAGCTCCTTGATTCCTGCGATTCTTGCCGGGAATGCCGACATTCCGCTGGATTTCGGGAATGCCTGTGGCAGCTCACTTATGGATTACCGGAGAAAAAGATGGTGCGAACCGGTGCTGAAAGCGATCTCGGGCCTTCCGGCCAGCATCGGTTGGACTCTGGAAGATAAATTGCCTCCCTTGAGCTCGGGCAAAACTCTAGCAGGAGATATCGCCGGCTATTTTGTCCGTAAATATGGGTTCAATCCGGATTGCAAAATCGGAATCGGCTCCGGCGACAATCCGCAGACAAAAGTTTTGGTGAAGGGTTCCCTGCTGAGTTTGGGTTCGAGCTTTGTCAATATGGTGGAGACCGACGGCCGGACACTGGACCTGAAAGGTTACGCCAATGCCATGTACGATGCTTTCGACCGGCCTTTCATGTTCGGCTGCAGAACCAACGGAGCCTTGAGATGGGACAATGTCAGGGTCAATTTCGGTCTGGCCAAAGACGATTACCAGCCGGGGGAGCGCGCTTTAAGAGGGACTCCTGCAGGCAACTCCGGTAGAATTTTTCTCTGGCAGGCGGAGGCCGAATCCTTCCCCGCCTCCGGAGCTTTCGGACCCTCCAGGCTCGGGTACCGGAAAGAGGATTTTTCGGCTGACTATACCGGCATCATAGAATCGAGCCTGTCTTCGGTTTACCTTCATTCAAAACATTTCACCGCTCCAGGAGACATCCTGTATCTGGCGGGCGGCCCTTCAGAAAGTCCCGAAATTCTCAGAAGAGTGGCGGCCCTCTGGAATAGAACTGTTGTCCCGGTCCAAAAAGGAGGCGCCTCCCTGGGCGCAGCCGTCTCCGGAGCGTACGCTCTATTGCTTTCTCGAGGAACCCGCCTGGATCCTGGAGAATACGGTTTTTCTTTTATAAGTAAAAAAGTTCCGGTCAAGCCGCGACCGGACGATGTAAAGGCATATCACCAGCAGGGAGGATACCTGGAAAAGTTCGAAGCCTTCGAAAACAAACTCATTGCTTCGCAAGCCGGCCTCTGATTCTTCCGTAAATTTTTATCACTTTTCGACGGTTCCGACTCGTTCTTTTCAGTTTGCTTATTTGATTCAAGTTTTTTAAAACTCCGTCCTATGTCGGTCTCTCGGCAAATAACTATTGAAATACCTTTAGCTCTTGCATAAATTTTGCTTGCATGATATTATTTAGATTGTAAAATATTTAATGATTTCCGGGTTCGGCCCTCCTGGAGCATGGTATTTTTTAAACTGACAGCTAAAAGGGGAGTTTTTAATTGGCTGAGAACTGGAAAAGGATAAAGGTTTCTCTGCGCAACTTTGATACCGAAGCTTATATCGAGGTGCCTTTTCTTACCGAAAAAGACGCTATGGAGACACCGCTGACAATTGCGGACGCCCATACTGCCTTGAAAAATTCGGGAGTGATTAAGGGTATAAAGGAAAACGTTCTGGAAAGCATTTTCAATGATTCCTTATTCGATCGGGAAGTGCTGGTAGCCGAGGCCGTTCCGCCTAAAGATGGCGAGGACGGCAGGATCGAGTTCTTCTTTCGTCATTTGAAAACTTTTGAACCCAGTGAAGATTCGGACGGGCGAATCGACTATAAAGACATTTCTTTCCTGAACAGTGTGTCCAAGGGCGACCGGCTATGCCAACGTCATCCACCCACCCCGGGCGAGCCCGGATATACCGTTACCGGCAAACCCACCCAGCAGAAAGAAGGCAAAGACCGCGAACTGCCTTTAGGTAAAAACACCAAGGAATCAGAAGGCGACCCCAACCTTTTGATCGCCGAGACCGGCGGCAGCGTATCCTATAACACGCGTATCCGTAATGTGGAAGTCCAGGAAAACTTGGAAATCAAGGGTGATGTCGATTACAGCACGGGTAATATCGATTTCAACGGCTCGCTCCTGGTAAAAGGGGATATCAAGGCCGGTTTCAGGGTAAAGGTAACCGGGGACATGGAGATCGGCGGCTGCGTGGAGGACGCCGAGGTAGAAGCCGAAGGAAGCATCTTGGTAAAAAAAGGTTTTCTCGGCCGCGGCAAGGGTATAATCCGCAGTGGCTCGGATGTGACCGTCAAATACGTCCAGGGACAGGAGATCATCTGCGAGGGCGACCTTAATATCGGCGGGGAACTGATGAACGGCAAGATCAGAGTAGGTGGAAATGTGAATGTTACCAGTCGCAAAGGCGCGATCATAGGTGGTGCGGTCATGGCCCAAGGTTCGGTGGAGACCACTCAGATCGGAAACGAAAATTATACTCATACCGAAATTTTCGTAGGCTCTGATTTCAAACTCGCCGACCGCCTGAAACAAGTATCCAAGGAGCTGGAACAAATAGCAGAAAACCAGGAAAAATTAAAAAAAGGCGTCTACACTCTTTCCAGAAAGAAAATTACGCTAAAGGGGCAACTGCCGCCCGAACAGGAAGCACTGCTTGAACGGATGCAGGAAACCATTAAACACCTGCCCGAACAAAAAGCCGATCTGGAAGACGAGAGAAAGCGACTCAAAGACGAAGTTGAACAGCACCGTGTGGCTTTTGTCAAGGTCAAGAAAAGACTTTATCCGGGAGTTAAAATTACCATCGGCAAGTTCAACCGGCTTTTCAACGAGCAATTTGACGGTAAGACATTCCGTGAAATTAAAGGAGATATAGTCCCGTCCGCCTGAAAACTCTACCTTTTAAATTATTGGATCTTCATCCGGTTTCCGGATAACGACCGTCCTCAACTGGTTCATCATCGGGATTTGATCAGCAATAACGACTCCTGTCGCGTATGGCGATTTTTTTATTGAGGGGAAACATGCCTTTAGAAATTGCACAAGTGCTTGATGAAAAAGAGCTGTCAGGGGATGACCTCCTCGAGGACCTGCTTGAGCGCACCAAAAAGTTCGAGATAAAAGCGGTGCAGGATAAGCGCCTTATATTTACTCGCGTGCGCACTTACTTGGAAAAAGTGTTCGGCAGCTTCTATACAACCGAAAAGAAAGAGCCGCTGATCCTGATCACTCAGGCCCTGATCCGTATGAAGCAGAATCCCCATTTGAGCGCCAGGAATGAGAAAATCAAGCAAATCGCGAATCTGATGGACACCCTGGCTGAAAACGGGCTGCTGGGACTGCAAGCGGGTCAGAGCGAGGAGCGGGACTTCACGGTAATGATTCAGAGGCTCCGGGTGCAACCCAATGGCGACCAGGAGAAACAATACGAAATCCGGCGCAAAATTCCCAGCGCGCGCAAGTCTGAAGAGGAAGAAAAAAGGCGTCTTTCGATCTACGAGGACGAAATCAAGATTATCGAACAGATTCGCTTATGCTGCAAACAGATCGAGGGGCTGATCAGCCAACCCCTGGAAGATGAGATAAAACAGGAGGCCGCCAACCAGGTACAACAATATTTCAAAGACCTTAATAAAAAAATGCTTTATGCATTCTACATCCTCACCGGTAAGGGCAGCATCGAGGATTCTTTCATCGCGGAACTCAAGCTTGAATCCCTCGACCTGGCAGATGAGATGAAAGACAACTCGCTTATCGATAAGATGGTCTTTCTGGCCAGTCTCAACTGGTACCGCCACCAGTGGGCCTCCCGGAGCTTTAACGAACCGGATAATCTGGTTTATTTCATGGTCGGCCGGATGATCAACCGCCGCGCGCCGTGGAACCCAAAGGGCAATTCCAATATCCGCACCGCCCTTGAGGAGCTCGGCATATCCTGCGCTGAACTGGTAAAGGTCTTCATTTCGCATGCCTCCCGTCAAGACGAGCCGCAGGAGAATGCCGGCTCGATAAAAGTTGACCGTAAACGGGAAAAGATCGATCTGCTGATCTCCCATATTGTCGCTCTGAACGGGACCCTCGCTGCGCGCAAAAGCGTGGAAGCCGGCAATACCCTGCTGAAGAAATTCCTCCGCCCGGGTATCCGCACATCCACCAGTCGGCAGAATATGGAAGTTATTGCAGAGGAAATACGTTCTCTGGTAAAGATGGATTGTCTGAGCAAGTACATGCGCGATCTGAATGGGGACAAGAATATCTCCAATATCGTCGCCCGGCTCCGTGGCGCTCTCAGCGAGGGACACATGGATCTTTTCCAGCAGCTTCAGGCATTCCGGGTCGCCCACGGTCTCAGTAATCTCAAAGACCACAAAAAACGCGAGAAGCTCTCGG
>CAZSTM010000002.1:0-29100 GCA_964609635.1 uncultured Gemmatimonadales bacterium | reverse complement strand
GGATTATCCACTTTTTTCATCAGCGAGAGCAGCTTGTCCGGCATGGAGGAAACCCCACCGTGATTTTCGATAATAATATTGAGCCCGGAGCCTTCCGCATACTCCAGCAGTGAGCTGAAACTCTCCGCCGCCCGGTCGACACGCTCATCGGGGGTGCCCTGACTATTGTAGCCGAAATTGCAGCGGATGGAGTGGCAGCCGAGAAAATGCGCGATATCCACCCACTTGTGGTGGTTAGTGGCCGCCTGCAGGCGCTCTTTCCTCTCCGGGTGCGACATATCTCCCTCGCTGTCGACCATGATTAGCAGCAGGTTTACACCGTTGTTCTCCGCCCGTTTTTTTAATTCCTGGAGGTATTGATAATTCGGAAGATCGAAAAAGTTGCTGACAAATTCAAGCCCGTCGATACCGAAATCCTCACGGCAGATTCGCGGCAGGTCCAGGTTGAACCAGGTGGTGCGAAAAGTCCTGTGCAGCGACCAGGCTGCCAGCGAAATCTTGAATTTGTTCTCCCGGCTGCTTGCCTGTGCCGCGGCGCCGCTCAATGGGGTGTTAGCTCCCATCGCGGCCAATGCCGCGCCGCCGGCGATCGCTGTTCTCCTGATAAAGTCTCTACGGTTGACCGGGCTCATTTTTCCCCCGTGTTAATGTTGGAATGTCTGTCACTGTTCAGGCACAGCCGAACCGAAGCACAGATTCGCGCGAACCGAAAGATTCGTGCACGCATGTGCACGACATACGCGACACACTTGCGTGGCTTTTTGCGCAACAAGTGACAAAGTGATAGAGGCACAAAGTCATAAAGATTGTATTATTTAAAATTTTTCGGCCATTGAAAACTAACAACCAGCCACTAACAACTGATAACTATCATTCGCCTTTTCCCTCTGTGCCTAGTATATCTTTATGCCTCTATGCCTGTTTTTAATCGCCTTTTGACCTTTTGGCGAACCATGATCTGAAACATCAGCATTAGTAAAGCGGCGGCGAGAGTGATCCACAAACCTGTCATCAATGAGCTTACAGCGGCCAGCTTGCCGACCACCGGCGTCAAGACCACTGCACCCAGCACTCCGGCAGCCATCATCATGGCGAATATCGTACCCGAATACTGCTTGAAACATTTGCCGATAGTAGCCAGGCTGCTAGGGAATACGGGCCCGAAACACAGGCCTATAAACCAGAGACCGGCGGAAGCCGTCAAAGCCGAGGGCGCCAGGATAAAAACCACTATTCCGGCACAGGTTCCTGCTGAGCAGTAGAGCACCAGGTTCTCATTGGGTATCGATCGAAAGATCGTTCCCGCAAGAACTCTCCCTATTACCAGGGAAGCCCAGAAGGCGGCCAGGGTAAACTGGTCGAAAGGAGCCTGAACCTGCCATTGATCGACAATCGCCGAGCGGCTCCAGACACCGAAATTCACCTCAAGGCCCACATAGAAAAACAGCACCAGGCCCAACAGCAGTATAAGTGGGTCATGAAGCGCCTTGATTGCTTCATGCATCCTGAATCTGTCTCCCTCGACCGGTGGGGGAAAAGCGCTGAGCGCGAAAAGGACTCCGGGTAAAAATGAGAGAAGTGCGGCCAGCACCAGCAGATGGATCAACTCCAGATAGATAAAAAGCCAGCCGGCCACCAGAGGCAGAAAAACCGCTCCTACCCCGAAAAAAGCATTCCCCAGATTAAGTGCTTTTCCGGAGTCTCTCGGGTACAGGTCGTTGATCAGCGTGTTCAGCCCGGCACTAAAGCAGCCCATTCCGCAGCCCAGCATGCACATCACGGCGCAGGCCCAGTTAAAGGAAGTTACCGCGCCGGTAAACAGCATGGCGACTCCGGCAAGCAGGCTGCCCGCCACCAGTACCGGCTTCTTGCCGTAACGGTCCATCAAGGGACCCGTGGCAAAAAGCACGCAAAAGGAAGCGATGCCGATAAAAAAGAAAAACATGCCCCCGACCTCTGATACTTCGGCAGATACCTGCTCGGCGATTTTCTCAAGTGATACCCCTATCAGCGAGGCCACCACGCCTAGAACGAAATATCCGGAACAGCAGGCAACTGTCAGGCCGGCACGGGAAAAGGGCTTATAGCTCATTCGATGGCTGAGGGAATATTGGTTAAGAATTGGGAAATGGTTCAACTTTCCGGAAAACCCGAACTCTGGTCGCTCGAAACGGATCGCTCGATAAAGCTCCAGAGGTGGCAGAATAATACCTCCGTCGCAATTCGGTTGTCAAGCTTCACGGCGCCTGGCAGGAGTTGTAACCACAAACCAGAGAACAAGTTTTATAGTCCGGGTCCTGCCTGATTCGTACACTCTGGGAAAATCTGCAGGTACAGCCAAAACAGCAGAACGAGGAAAACAATATTTTACTTGCCTGGTGTTGAATTTTTTAATAAGTTAAAGACTTATTTTTATATAGATTCCGATGTACTTTGCCCCTAAATTCCTCGGTTATTCGCCCGATTCCATGGACCTTAAGCTCTGAGTCCATCATAACACAGTTAACAGGAGGCACGACTAGTGGAAAATGAGTCCGTGGCAAATCAAAATATCGACAGGTATACCGGCTTCCAACGTTTCTTTCTGGTGTCGATGAGAGTAGTCATCGGTTGGCATTTTCTTTACGAGGGGTATGTGAAGATTGTCTCGACCGGATGGTCCGCCGCGGGATACCTTGACGCGGCGACCGGCCCTTTCGCCGGCCTGTTCGAATACATGGTCGAACGTACCTGGATGATAAAAACAATCGATTATATCATGCTGTACGGATTGATCGTTATAGGGCTGTGTCTGGTCCTGGGAGCCTTTACCAGGATCGCTGCAGCCGGGGCGGCTTTTCTGCTGTTGCTGTTTTATATATCCAACCCGCCTTTCTGGGGCGTGCAGTTTATACCCGGCGAGGGTAACTATCTGATAGTGAATAAAAACCTGGTGGAATTGACCGCAGTCATGGTGCTGCTGGTATTCCCCTCGGGTTTGATATGGGGTCTGGACCGGCTTTTTGTCAGAGAATAATTGAGCTGTTAAGATGGCGTAAAAAAGTGTTCCCACAGCCGGGGCCTTGCTAACATCTGGTACTTTTGGGGTTCTTGAGGGCCGGCAAATCGATGTTCGGCCGAGACTTTAAAACCGTTATTTTGAGCTTTTCTGCTGTTTTTTCACAAAACTTTTTGATATTCCTCTAAGCAGTTTCGGACGGGCTTTAAAATTTTTTGAAAACTCCTGATAAAAGGAGAAACAAATGTCTGAGGAGAAAAAAAAGGGTATCGGTCGTCGGGACTTTCTAAAAGCCACGGCGACTACTCCGGTGGCGGGGGCCTTTGCTTACTCTGTTTATAAAAAAGGCCGACACGACAAGGTGGCACGCGAGGAAATCCTGGGCCTGGGAAAAGAAACCAGCGGCACCAATCCCAATATTAAGAAAAGGAATTACCTGAGAAAAGCCAGTGCCAATGATAAGATCAAGATAGGGTTTATCGGTATCGGAGGCCGCGGAAACAGCCACATGATCGACTGTGGTTTCTGGCCCGAAGATGAGGAAACCCCCAGAGGTCTCGAGGGGACCGAGAATTTGAACCTCGAATGCACGGCGATCTGCGACCTCTACGAACCCAACCTGGAACGGGCTCAAAAAAACGCCAGAGGCAATGCGAAAGTTTACCGGAACTACCGGGAGATGCTGGCAGAAGCCGATGTGGATGCGGTAGTAATCGCCACCAGCGATAATGCCCATGCGCCGATTGCCATCGCCGCCGCAGAAGCCGGAAAGCATATTTATGTAGAAAAATGCATGACCCGCACCATCGAGGAAGCCTTTGCCCTGCGCGATGCAGTTATCAAAGCCGGAGTCATTTTCCAGCTCGGCCACCAGAACCGCAACTCCAATCGTTACGATTCGGCTATGGAAGTGGTCGATAAAGGCTACCTGGGACATATTAACCTGATCCAGTGCTACACCAACCGCAATACTCCCTCCGGTGCCTGGTGCTACAACGTTCCCAAGGAACACAGTCCCCTGGACGCCTCCTCGGGTCCGCGCAATCTGGACTGGAAGCAGTACCAGTCCATGACCCCGAACCCGGACCGGCCTTACGATCCCAACCGGTTTTTCCGCTGGCGCTGCTACTGGGACTATGGCACAGGGCTCTCCGGCGACCTGCTGACTCATGAGCTGGACGTGATCAACATGGTCATGAATATGGGCATCCCCGCCACCTGTATGGCCTCGGGAGGTGTTTATTATTACAAGGAATTCGAGACCTGGATGACCGCCGAGGGTGAGCCGATCAGCTCAGGCACCTATCCGCTCCCCCAGGGCGCCAAACGCAGGCCCGATGTGCCGATCTTAAGGCGCGAGGTGCCGGATGTGTTCCAGGTCACCTACGAGTGGCCGGATAAAGATCTGTCAGTGGTATATAATGCCACCCTTGCCAACAACCACCGGCGCGGCCAGATCTATTTCGGCGATGAAGCCACCATGGACCTGACCAACGGAGTGGATGTTTACGCAGACCCTCAAAGCAAGAAGTATACAGAGTTGATCAAAAAGGGCAGCGTTAAATTGGATGAGCCGATGGTCTCCTACCGCAATGTGGCGGGCAAGGGCGTCGAGGCTATCACCTCCGCTACCGCCCAGTGGACTGTTGCCAAAGGGCTGCTCTATACCTATCGCGAGGGAAGGATGGTCAGCACCACTTACCTGCACCACAAGAACTGGATAGATCACATCCGTGACAATAACCACAACACCATGTGCGACATAACCGACGGCTTCCAGGAGGCCATAACCGCCCATATGGCCACCATGAGCCTGCTCAAAGGATGCCGCACCCGCTGGGACCCGGTGAATGATAGAGTTACCTGTGACCTGGAGAATGAATACGAAGAAGTGATGTACGGCCAGAGTGCGCAGGCCTGATAAATCAAAGTCAATCCCGGCAAATCAGCCTTTTACCGCCCTGGTTACCCGGGTGTAGAAGTTCGCAGGAGCGGCAAAAATGCCTCAGCTCAAAGTTGCGGTAATGGCCAGCGGCGGGGGAACCAACCTCCAGCAACTGCTGGACCGCTTCCCCAACCGGGATGACTCGCCTACCGAGGCTCGAGTGGCGCTGGTGGTTTCGAACCGCCCCGGGATCGGCGCACTCGAACGCGCGGACCGGGCAGGGGTGCCCACGGAAGTTGTCGACCCGGCGGCGTACGAGAATTCTTCCGAATTCGGCGAACGTCTGATCGAGCTCTACCGCGACTATTCCATAGAGTTGATCGTGCTGGCCGGTTATCTGAAAATGATCCCGGCCAACCTGATCTCCGCCTACAGGAACCGGATGATCAACATTCATCCGGCCCTGCTGCCCGGTTTCGGAGGCAAAGGGATGTACGGCAGAAAAGTGCACGAGGCGGTGCTGGCGGCCGGGGCGAAGATCTCCGGATGCTCCGTGCACTTTGTCGATGAGCAGTACGACCGGGGGCCGATAATTGCCCAGCGCGCGGTGCCGGTTTTTCACACGGACACTCCGGAGAGCCTGGCGGCAAGGGTGCTTGAGGAAGAACACAAACTGCTGCCGGAGGTGGTGGAGCTCATTGCCGCAGGTAAAGTGGAAGTAGTCGACGGCCTGGCTCAAGTCATCGCCGCGGACAAAGCTTGAAAGTCTCCTTAAGTGCGGCTGCCGAACCGGTAATTTTTTTCATAAGGAAGAGTATGGACCGGATAAAAATCAAGCGGGCGCTGGTCAGTGTTTACGATAAAAGCGGCGTGGATGAGCTGGCCCGGACGTTGAAAGATTGCGGCGCCGAGATACTGTCCACCGGCGGCACCGCCCGCCACCTGGAGGCTTGCGGTATTCCCATCCGCAGCGTGGATGAGTTCACCGGACACCCCGAGATCATGGACGGCCGGGTCAAAACCCTGCATCCTCGGGTTCACGCCGCACTGCTGGCCCGCAGAGACCGGAAAGAACATCTGGCCCAATGCGCCGAGCTCGGGATAGAAATGATCGACATGGTTGTGGTGAACCTATATCCTTTCGAAAGCACCGTGGCCGATGAAAAAGTCACTCTGGAAGAAGCTGTGGAGCAGATAGATATCGGCGGGCCTACCATGCTGCGCAGCGCGGCGAAAAACTTCTCCGCAGTGGCGGTGGTTACCTCGCCGGGCCAGTATGAAACAGTCATCGAACAGCTGAAAAACAACGACGGCTGCATCGATCTGCACACCCGTTTCGCCCTGGCCCGGGCAGTTTTCGAAAGAACCAGCCGCTACGACCGGGCAATAACCGAATATCTGAATAAAATTGAAATTTCAGATCTGACTGCTGGGACAGCGCTTGACTAAAACTCGAAAAAAAGTAGATTTATCTTAGGTCTTAGAAGTAGAATTCCAGTAAGTGAGATAAATTCAACCACATGATTAGAGAGAACTTTTATGGCAAAACCCAGAGATAAATCAGCAGACCGTAAAAGAGCAGGCCGGTCCTTTCTGGAGGAAAACCCGGCACTGATTAAATCTTTTTCCCAGAAAAACCTGGCCCTTTTTCTGGTTTCACTGCTGGTTATAATCGTCGGACACCTAGCGCTCGGCATGGGATCGATAACCCTGGCCCCGATTGCTCTGGTGCTGGGATACTGCATCCTGGTCCCCCTGGCGATTATTATTTAGATACGTACCTTTATGGGCGCTTAGCTCAGTTGGTTCAGAGCGCCTGCCTTACAAGCAGGAGGTCGGCAGTTCGAATCTGCCAGCGCCCACCAATTGTTAAATGCAGTAATGGAGCGGGTTTGCTATGTTTTGCAGGCCCGCTCTTTTTTGTGCAGTTTGTCGCGAATTCTCAATTTGCGACCGTTTTTTCGACGATTTGTGACTACTTTTTCGACGAAAATAAGTATTCCCCCACCTTATTCTCAAACTCGACCGGTTTTTTTAAGGGCAAAAATGAAAAGAGAGCCTCTGCATATCAAGTTGAGGTCAGCTGATCGAATACGATGTCATCGTTCCGCTTTTACGAGACAAATCGCGAATAGCAAAACGAATGCCGGCAAATTGTAAATGTAGTAAGAAACATACTTCTATAGACGGTCAAAAGGCAATGCAGTGACACCTGCACCGAGTGGGAGAGTGATATCACCGGGATGCACTAAGTAACCCGACGTAGCTTTTTCGTCCAGATCCTGTTGTAAAGCTTTAATTGAGGAGGCCATTGAAGGACGAGGGGTGGCTGATAGCTTTACCTCGATGGGTATAAGCCTACCCGAACTTTCCACTATGATGTCCACTTCTATTCCCGTTGAAGTTCTCCAAAAGTAGACCTGTGGCTCTATACCGCGATGAACAAGGGTCTTGAAAATCTCCATGAGCACGGCGGTCTCCATGATCGATCCGCCCATAGGCCCTGAAGCGGCATGCTCCGGGTCTTTCAGTCCACAGAGATAGCAAAGCGTGCCCAGGTCTGTAAAATATACTTTCGGCGTCTTTACCAGCCTTTTACCGACATTTGCGTAATAAGGCCGAAGGATAATGATTTGATAAGTAGCTTCTAATACCGAAAGCCAGGCTTTGACTGTATTGACCGAGAGGCCGAGATCACGCGACAGCTCGCTCAGGCTGAGCAACTGGGCGTTCCGGGCTGCCAATGCCCGAAGGAAGAACTGGAATTGCGAAAGGTCACCCACCTGGCGAAAAGAGCGAACATCTCGCTCGAGGTATGTCTGCACATATGAGGCGTGCCAGAGGCTAATGTCCCGTTCAGGATTAGCCGACAATTCGGGGTATCCACCCCGCAGGAAACTTTTCCATAGTTGAATCGGAGATGTTTGGATTACCTCCGATAAATCTTGATCGGACTCCCAAGGAAACGGTGCGAGAGACTTGCCTTCAGACTCACGCCTTGAAAGTGGAAGTAATCGGAGTATCGCTGCCCGCCCGGCCAGTGACTCGTTTACCTTCTGCATCAGGAGCAGGTTTTGTGAACCTGTTAAGAAGAAACGGCCTTTAGTTTCCCTGTCGGAATCGATCATCTCTTTGATGTAGGGAAGAAGGTCGGGGGCATATTGCACTTCGTCGAAAATTGCCGGAGGTGTATACATTTCGAGGAAGCCACGAGGGTCTGCTGAAGCGGCGGCTCTGATATCAGGGGGCTCGAGCGAAACGTACCGACAATGATTCCCAAACAGGTGTCGAAGAGTGGTGGTTTTTCCGGCCTGTCGAGGGCCGGTTAGCACGACTGCTGGGAACTCCGAGGCGGCTTTTGTTAGTACTGGTTCAATTGACCGCTTGATATAATTTGTAGATTTGATTTTATTCATGGCGTGCAATATTGCATTACAAATGCAAATTTGCAAGAGAAAAAAATGTCATACCCAGAGGATCTTTTTATACTCTGCCAAAACTGGTTGAGTTGGTGGCTAAAAAGAGAGCCCCTGTATATCAAGCAGATTTGTATTGACCAAGTCCTATTGAAAAGCACGAATTGCCCATCTGTTCAAGTTTTCATTATGCCATTTAATAGCAGATCCGTGATATGTTTGGCGATGACTCCAAGCTCGTTATGCTTCATTTCTTTACCGGGAAGATACCTGCGCAGGATTCGGCTTTCCACATGAAACATCACCAGCCCGATCATTGAAATGGCCACGAGATGAGAATCCGAATCCGGTAATGATTCTCTGCTCTGACGACATACACTATTTTCTTAGGGAATCCTGGAGGTATTGGACCAACTCACATTCGAGATTTCTTAGGACTTTCTCTGTATAAACAGCCATCCGAACTGCTTCAAGATAGAACCAAAATTCTGTTTCTTTTTTAAACGAACATATGTATTCACTCCATTCTCCGAAGATAAATTTGTGTTTTCGAAATGGCTGCTATTATATGGAAACATCACTACGATCCAAATCAAAATAGAAAGTATTGACTTCTTATGTATTATATATAAAATAGCATTTTCAACCTTCATCCACAGTGGAGAAAGGCGATTGAACTTCTGAATTAAAAATGATAATCTGCTTGTGATTTCTCCATTCTATGCAATCCAACTGAAGGAAAAACAAAATGGGCACACTGAAAGCAATTAAGCACGCTTTATTACTTTATTCGTTTTGTTTTTTATGTTTACCTCTGTTTATTACTTTTAGTCACAGTCATCCAACAAAGGATGCATCTGTAAATGATCTTATTGAGAAAATGAGAAATGTTAACAAGGATATTCGGGAGGATGCAATAAAAGCTCTTGTTCAAAAAGGTCAATTGGCGATAGAAGCACTGATTGAGGCTTTACAAGACAATAACCCAATGGTTCGTAAAAACGCAGCGTGGGCGCTGGGAGAAATCAGAGATACTCTTGCAGTCGAACCACTGATATCTAAATTGCCAGACAAGGCTCATGAGGTTCGAGAATACGCGGCAGGGGCGCTTGGAAAAATAAAGGATAACCGCGCAGTCGAACCTTTAAGTAATACTTTAAAAGATAAAAATCTAGATGTCCGCCTAACGGTGATAGCTTCTCTTGGTGAAATCAAGGACACCAGCGCGGTCCTACCCCTGATTGAGTCTTTGCAAGATACAATAACAAATGTTCGAAGATATGCTGCGGAGGCACTTGGAATAATCCAAGATAACCGCGCGGTCAAATCCCTGATCGTTGCTTTAGAAGACAAGTACATAAGTGTTGGTGCAATGGCAGCGTGGGCGCTGGGAGAAATAAAGGACACCTGTGCGACTCAACCCTTGATAAGGGTTTTGATGGAAAGACATTATGTTGACATAGATCCTTTAGAAGATATGAATAGAAATAGAAAAGAAAAAATGATTGAATGGGTAAACAGACTAGTACATAAACAAGTAAAGGCAGTAGAGGCGTTGGGAAAAATTGGAAATGCTCGTGCGATAGAACCCTTGATCAAGGTTTTGGAGACCCCGTTACCAGGCATAAGTAAGGATAGCGAGTGGAAAGATATTCGAATTGCGGCAGCAGAAGCACTTGCCGCAATAGGGCAACCTTCTATCGAATATTTATCAAGGGCTTTGAGAGACCAGAATGTATGGGTCAGAAAATATGCGTCAGATGCGTTAAGTAAAATGGGGCAACAGCCGTCGAATCCCTGATCGAGTCTTCTCAGGACACAATCCCAGATGTCATAAAAGTCCCATAGCTTGGTCGCCGGGACAAATCATGAAAAATTTGAAGTTGAACCTCTGATCGATTCTTTGCAAGACAAGAATCCAATTGTGCTCAAAAACGCGTGCGAGCAATCAGTAAAGTATCCGACGTCGAACCAATCAAGAAAATTGTTCTCGGATCAACTCTGTGATTTCTTTCCATTAAAAGCACTGGTGAAGTCAGAGCGGGGAACTGTTAAGTAATCGAATTGTTCTGACGACATACAGTCGCTACGTACTCTGCTTACGAAACTGATAAAGATCGGCGCGAAAGTTGTCAGGCACAGCAGGTACGTAACTTTTCAGATGGCCGAGGTGGCTTTCAGAAGTAAGCTTTTTGCTGAAATCCTGCTAAGGATCGAGCGATTACGATGTTGCACGGCGTAAAATAGTGCACCCGAGTACGAACCAAGGGATAGTTGTCTCTGCTTTCCTGATCAGACTCGTAACATAATTGACAATGACGATGAGCACTGTTAGTCTATTCCAGAAACACCAGAAATCTTTTGATGCAAGCTGGGCAGATCGAAAAATTTCACTTGGAATCGAACAAGAAGGCTATTTTTTACCGTTTCATTGTTGATATGGGGAATGTTGAAATCATAGATATATCCGGGAGGCTCTCCATAAAACAACTTAAAAATGTCTTATTTTTATGGCGAATACCAAAATATTATCCTTATCAGGAGCAATATTATGCTCAAATGGGTCTTATATCTCGCTCTTATTCTCTTTGCCACTATTGCTATCACTACTTTTTCCTACTCGCAAGAATCCCAGATTGCCGACTCCACATGCAGTGGCGACACCACGGCATTACAGGGAATCGACTTTGTCTCCATTCCCGAGGGCACTTTCCAGATGGGCTCGAATGATGGTGAAAAAAATGAAAGGCCTATACACACGGTGACTGTCTCCGCCTTTGAAATGAGCATGACGGAGATTACGGTAGGACAGTTCAGGCGGTTTGTACAAGCAACACGCTACTACACCGATATAGAAAAAAAGGGTGGAGGTATTACAATGGTGTATAGTCCTATAGCACAATATGAATATAGATATAGTAGTATTCCGTGGAAAAAAGTGGAGGATGCCAGTTGGAGAAATTCTTATCTTGGTCAGGCGGATGACCATCCTGTGGTTTCTATATCATGGAACGATGCAATGGCTTATTGTCGCTGGCTCAGCGAGCAGACCGGTGAGGAATATGACCTTCCAACGGAGGCAGAGTGGGAGTATGCCTGCCGGGCAGGGTCGACAAAAAATTTCTGTACAGGAGATAGTGTAAGCGACTTGGAGCTTGTAGGCTGGTATTATGGTAACAACAATGGTAATGATCGACCGGAGGGCCAGATGGGTCAGACACATCCGGTGGGGCAGAAGGATGCGAACGCTTTCGGATTATATGACATGCATGGAAGTGTCATGGAGTGGTGCAAAGACTGGTTTGGTCGTTACAGTTCAAATAGTGAGATTGATCCACAGGGGCCAGAGAAAGGCTCAAAACGAGTACTACGGGGTGGCATGTGTTACAATAATGCCTACAACTGTCGCTCAGCTAGACGTTACGAAAGCAAACCTATCTTAGGGCGAAAGGAACACGGTTTATATGGGTTCCGTATTGTGCGTCGACATTCCAATAAATCTGATTAAATGGACTGCTTCTACTAGGTGATAATCGGAGAACACCATTACTTGTTAAATTTGGTTTGCCTCAAAAGGAATTTGGAGTCAAGATATTGATGAAAGGACGCTTTAACTGTTCCAATAAAATTCAGGATCCACCGTGTAAAAAAAGTCGCTCATCCAAGCCCTAAAAGCAGAAGTATATTCAATATTTTCTGCTTGATTATCATTCTTATCTTGCTATTATTTTTCTTAGGGTCTTGACAAGTTTAGCTAAATATTTTTCCAATTAGGAGTGTCCGATTTTAGTCGAACACCCTGTAAATGAAAAAAATGAATTATTGCTGTCAAGGCGTCCGTCTGCGCTGTGCTTGCCGGAACCTTGACAGCGCAATTTTATTCAAGAGGTCTATCTCTGAACTCTCTTAAAAACAAGTTATAGATGTCCTGGTCTCTTTAGTTAAAGCGAAACTCTGTTTATTTTAAATGTAGCTTAAATGTTTCTTGTGGTATACCATGAAATTTTTCTAATCTTCTTTTTGCATAGGACCAGAATGACTGTATGTTGTCAGAACATATTGGACAACTTTAGCCTTTAGCTAAGATAGGGTTTTGCTAGTGAAATCAGAGTCAAAGAAAATCTTCAGTATGATTATCATTCTCAGCCTGTGACCATTTTTTCGATGGATAATTTGAATATTTTGAATATTTTCTTTATTTTAATTCTTGGTTTGGCAGGTGGTTATACGGACTTGATTGATTTATAAGAAGTTAGATGTTTTGCGAAAATACGTTTTACAAGCAGGAGGCCACCGGTTCGAATCCGCTAGCGCCCACCATTTAATTATCAATAAGTTAGAAAGCCTGGTACAAATAGGTGCCGGGCTTTTTTTGTGCCAGATAGTGCCACTTTCTGCAAAAAACTAGGGCCGTGAGCAGGGTCGCGAAATTAGCCCGTGTTTTTACTGTGTTTACCTGACGTAAAAAATTTAGCGTTGCGTCCACCAAAAGGGAATACAGAGGCTTTAGGTGACCAATAAATGCAGGTTTGTGAATCCAATGAATGAATGTGAATTGTTCAAGCCAAAGAAATCTTACCTAAAAATTGTGGCTCAGTTGGTCAGGATCGTTAGGGAATCGCTTTAATGTCAAGACACATCTGCTTATTTTCCGTGCTGAATGGTTGACATTCCCCGCTCGTACAGCTCCTTGAAACGGTAAAAGCTATCCCTCGAATAACCGAATACCTTACATGCCTGGGATACGTTCCCAAGCTGCTCAGCCAGCTTCAATAACCCTAGCTTGTTCTTTATGAGCTTCTCTTCGGCAGTCATCTGACACCTCCTATGTGCTTTAAAGCTTAACATAGATGAAATGTCAGATCAAATCCTGCCTACTCTTTCAAAAATCTTGAGTTCTCTCATTATTAGTGGTACCGTTCTTGGGGGCAGGTCAGACTGGTACATGAATGGGGGCAAGCTTATGACATTTCATCTTTTATAAGCTTTTACAAGCATAAGAGGTGTTATAATGAAGAAGAGTCTTTCATTTACTATATTTGTTACACTTTTATTGAATATATATTCTGTACAGGCGAAAGATTTGAAGGGGAGTTGATCACCAGGTATTTCAGGTGGTCCGGGTATTAATCTTTCAGGAGGTTCAGATTGGCCTCCCGTTAAGGCCCAGCGAGTGGTGGGCCTGAGTTTGTTGTAGAACTCCTCCACTCCTTCTTTGCCGACAATCGGGAATAATATGAATCAGGCTTTTTTGACAATGGGAGTTAATATGAAATACCCTATGCTGGTCTTTGCAATGTTGATGATGACTGCCGTTGGCCTTCTGGCGGCTGAACCACGTGTTAGTATCGAGCTTAACGGTACCTGGCAGTTCGAGCAGAGTACCATGGCTTTTCCGCCGAAAAAATTCACCCGCCGGATTCCGGTCCCGGGGTTGATCTTTCTGGCCGAACCGAGGATTGAGCAGTGGGGAGCCTACTATGATGGCAGTTATCAGCCGCGTTACAATTGGTATCGCAAAACATTCACCGTCCCTGCCGGGCTGGAAGGCATGGAGTCGGTGCTGACTATTCTCAAGAGCAAGTATGTCACCACGGTTTATCTCAATGGACGAAAACTGGGTGAATCCATGGCTTGCTACACACCGGTGGAGTTTCCGGCAGGTGACGCCATTAGATATGGAGCCGAAAACGAGTTGCTGGTGTGCGTGGGTGACAGAAAATGGCTGCCGGCCCAAGCCGCTGGAAGCACGGACAAGGAAAAGGTGACCTACTGGCCGGGGATCTGGGACGATGTTTCAATTACATTCAGCGGGAAACTCCGGATCGACAAGGCCCTTGTGCTGCCTTCGCTTGAAAATGGTAAAGCGATAGCCAAGCTCAGGATACGCAGTTTCCAGCCGGCGCAAATCCGTTATGGTGACCCGATGAGAGATTCATGCCGTGTGGAGGTTACTGTCAAAGAAAAGTTGAGCGGCAAGATAGTTGCCGGACCGGTTGATAAAGCGGGCCTGGTAAAGCGTGACAACCTGATAGAAATGCAGCTTGATTTACCAATGTCCGGGTCGCACCCCTGGACACCCGATGATCCATTTTTGTATACTGCCCAAATAAATTTACTCGATGCAGACGGTAAGGTCAGTGACCGGGTCACACGAGTGTTCGGTATGCGGGATTTCGCCCGGAGCGGTAAACATTTTACAGTCAATGGAACGCAAACTTTCCTTCGCGGCACCAATATTACCCTGCACCGGTTTTTCGAGGACCCGCAGTGCCGTGCCCTTCCCTGGGACCGGGAGTGGACCCGGCGGCTTTTGGCCGAGATTCCCAAGGGATTGGATTGGAACGCTATGCGGATTTGCGTGGGAATAGCACCGTCATTTTGGTACGATATAGCCGACTCGTGCGGCCTGATGCTTCAGAACGAATGGCTGTACTGGCAGAACCACGGCTGGGATGAGCAGACGCGCACGGAATACACCGACTGGGTCTGGAGCGACGGTAGCCATCCGAGCATTGTGATCTGGGATGCGATCAATGAAAACTGGGACGATTATATCGGCAACCAGCTGATCCCGGAACTGAAACAGCTCGACCCGACCCGTATCTGGGATGCGGGATACATGACCGCCGAGCACATGGCCCAGGACGAGATGGACGAGCCGCATCCATACATGGCTGTCAGCCACCGGCCGGGTTTTGCCGAGAGGATCGAAAAGAATCCCTATGACCTGGGCCGTCTGGACCGCTGGCCCTCCGGGTACCGTCCGTTCCTGAACAGCAGCTCGGCGCAGCTGGTCAACGAGTACGGCTGGATCTGGCTCTGGCGGGATGGCAACCCTGCGAAACTGACCAGACTGGGGTACGATTATTATACCGGGCCGCAGGACACCGCTTCCGAGCGGCGTGAGTTGCAGGCCTACTGGCTTCAGGCTGAGACCGAGTGGCTGCGCGCCGAGCGCTCGTTCGCCGGAGTGCTGGCATTCTGTTACCTGACCAATGATCTGGGGTTCACCGGGGACTGGTTCGAGAACCCGATCTCTGAGCTGAAACCCACCCGGACTCTCGGATGGTTCAAGCATTGTTTCGCCCCGGCGGCGGTGTTCCTCGACCGGGTGGATGGGCGCTGGATGAAACACGTTCCGCCCCTGGATCCGGGCAACCGTCTGATGGTGAACCTGGTGGGAGTGAACGACCTGGGTCAGGATGTCAGCGGTGAGGTGAAAGTGCGTCTTCTGGATTCCTCCGGGCGCGAGATAAATTCGGAAAACCTGTGGATCACGATCCCGCAACTCTACCGTGAGAACCGCGCCGTTCTGCTCACCCTTCCGGAGCGCCCAGGAGGCTACCTTCTGCTGGCCGAATTCACACCCGAGGGAAAGGACATCCCGGTCCTGAGCCGCAGGTATATCAAGGTGGGGCAGGCTGAAAAATATGAGTTTTACGAGATAAAGCCGTAGCCGAAAATTCCGGACTTAATTGAAAGGAGCCCGGTGTTCCGGGCCCCTTTTCAGTTTGTGCGCCTAGGTCTGTTGTAACTTTACTCGATACCTTACCCGACGCATATTAGAAGCACTGGAGCCCGGATACTGACATGCAGTATTGCTTGAATATGCTTAAAACTATCTAGTTTCTACAGCCACCCGAGCCTCAAGCAGAGCCATGGCGGCGGGAACCACCCTGACGGTTTCGATCTTAAGCAGGCGCTCCAGCAGTTTACATAGGTAGCTGCTGCGCATCGGTCCCCATCCCTCACCATCCAGGCCGTGAGTATTATATATAAGCCAGCCTGCGGCAAGGCTCAGAAGATGTTCTATCATCTGGTCAAGGTGCTCTTCGCAGGGTTCAGGGCCATGGGAAATACAGGTAAGTCTTGTCATGCCTTTATGCGGCAAAGGGTTTATTGCCTCAAAACCTGTACGAAAAGCCATTACCTCGCAGGGAAGCTGAATTTACCTGCATACCGCATGTATAAAGTGATTCTTCAATTAACTATCAGCCGATTTCATCTGTACGACCACTTCGTGGCTACCTCCCGCTTCGTCTATCGGCAACCTGCAGCCTTCCACCGGCTGACCATCGAGCGTGATCGAGTTGACACCTGTCTCCCTGCCATCCGGGTTGTGGATCGAAACGCGGTATCGTGCCCCTCTGAATGATCTTTGCAGTTCGACATATTGCCAGTGCGAGGGCAGGCAGGGATCAATCAACAAGCCATTGTAATCGGCCCTAGCGCCGATCATATGCGAGGTAAGAGCTTTGAACAACCAGTCCGAAGTGCCGGTGATCCATGAATACAGGATTTGCCCGGCGCGTGGGTGTTCAGGGCCGTAATACATGTTGGTCACCTGGTAGGGAGGGCAGCCGGAATGTGTGCAAGGGTTTTTGGGATTGTCGGGCAGAACTTTCATCATTGATTCGTAAGCCCGGTCGCCGCGGCCGATGTAAGTATCCGCCATGATCTTGAATGATGTCCCATGGCAGTAGGGTGCCGCGTTTTCCCACATTCCCGCCTGGAAGAATGTAATTCTACCTATATTGGTGTTGGGCTTGGTATAACCGGGCGTAAGTCCCAGGGAGCCGTAATCGCACTCGAGAACCTCGTCGATTGTCCTGATAACTTTCTCTCTGCGCTCATCCTGGGCGATACCGGATAGGATTGCGAAGGCCTGGGGAGACAGATAGGCTTTTCCTTCTTCTTCGGTATGGCTTCCCACGGGCTCACCCGAATCGTTGATCGCCTCCAGATACCAGTTCCCATCCCACCCGTATTCCTGGATGGCTTTGGCCAGTTTTTCTTTTCGCTCAATCAACTCTTCGTTAAGTTCTTTGTCTTTAAACACGTTGCTCACGATTTCCAGGGCGCAGTTGATGCAAAAGACCATGCCTAAGCTTGTCCATACGCTCTCGCCCTTTCCACCGGTGCCGATCATGTTTAACGAGTCGTTCCAGTCGCCGTAATGCATGCGCACGAGTCCATGCTCTCCAAGGTCATCCGTGGCATGTCTGATTGCAGTAAGAGTGTGTCCCCAGACACTTGCTTCACCTTGATCGAAATAAGGCACAACCGTGTTTAGAAAATCGTAATCACCGGTTTCCTTGAGGTAACTGTCAAGAGCGGGAGCTATCCAGACAGGACCATCGGAATAGTGGTGATAATCTGGTGGGTCCCAGCCACGCAGGGTCCGGCCGTCCGCAAACTGGGCTTTGAGCGAAGTGATGATTTTCGCCCTGGCGCCCTCGGGGTCATAGCTGCTCACTGCCCAGGCAGCCTGCATTACATCCCTGAAGCCTTTTCCCGTATCCGTGCCTACCTCTGTATGAAGCTGAATCGCCCTCTTGATCCAGCCGTTGAAAAGGTAGTTCAGCCTTTCATCAGGCGTATTTACCCTGACAGTGCTGTATTTCCTGGCAAGGTTCGCCTGCATAACTTCGAGAAGCCTGTCCGGCGCACCATCGGCAAGCACTTCCGAAACGATATCCGCCGTGGTTTCCGAGCCGTTGCTGCTGCCAATAGCCACGTTAAAGGATACTGTTTCTCCCGGGGCGATGCTGAATGAGTTTTCCAGTGCCGCTATCATTTTTTCGCAGCAAGCCTTACTGTTGCTCATCTTACCCTTTACAATTGCCTGCGGCACAGCAACTGTACCCATGTTACCCAGAAAAGCTCTTCTGCTGGTGTCAAAACCTGTGGGCTTTGTGTCACTGGCCACAAATGCGCCGAACCTGTCGTGAGGACACTCGGGAGCCCTGTTTATGCACGTGACGGCGAATTTGCTCTCGTCATAGCTTCCCCAAAGGGCACTATGATAGTCGCAGTATTCCTCATACCCCGTGAGCAGAAGGTCAATGAAGCTGTAAAATTTAATCTTTCTTGGCTTGTCGCTTTCGTTGGTCAGGCTGATGGACCAAATTTCGGTGGCCAGTACTTCCGGCACAAACACGCGCATGCGGGTCCTGATGCCGTTGACACTTGAATCCAAAGTGCTGTATCCCAGCCCATGCCTGGCCTCGAAGCTGTCAGGCTCCCGGCGGCAGACCGGATAGAACACCGGGCTCCAGAACTCACCGGTCTCATCGTCTCTAAGGTAAAAGTGACGGTCCTCGTTGCGCACTATGTTGCATCGGCACTCAGGATGCATGTACTGCATGGGACGCTCGGTGAAAGCTCCCAGCCCGGTCATCTGCTGGTTGGCCGCACTGATGAAGTTCTCGTTCCAGTAGTAGTTGATCAACGGCAGTGGCGTGTCGTGCTCGGTAATTACGAATTCGGTACCGTCTTTGTCGAAATATCCGAAACTGGCTTCAAGCATTTTCCAAACCCTCCAAAAATTTTCAAGTATTCAGCATTCTATCACGTTCAGGTAAATGAATCCAGCCGGATGATCTCAAATGGATCTTTACACTTTCGGGTCTTTGCGGCCGGTTACCGAATAAGTATTGATCCCACTGTTGTCGAAAATCATGTACTTGCCATGGTACTTCACTGTTTCCTCCGAATACCGGCACTACTTTTATTTCAACCTGGAAGCCACCCGGCAGTTAAAGAATTTCTCTCATTTCGCTAAGAAAAGACGATAGAGTTCAGGGGCCGTATAATCGGGTACAATGTAGTTTGTACCAAGTCCAATATGGATTTCTTTGTCCCGGCGTGCATCCGCAGGTATCCTGCTCAGGGTTACCGCTCCGATCTCGACTCCGGCGCTGATTTCCGCCCGCCCGTCACCGACTATCAGAATATTATCTCCTTTGATCCCCAGTTCCAAGGACAGGCCTTTGACTACATCACGCTTCGGCACCTTTCTGTCCCAGGTGGATCCGTATAGTTTTTCAACTTCCCGTCCCGGGCCGATATCAAATCCGACCGCAAGCACTTCCTCATACATGCCCTGCATCAACGGCCTGCCTTCGCTGTCCAGGTTAATCACCGCGCCGGTGACGAAGTAGTTTTTCACTCCGTTATGGTAGAGATGGTTCATGAACCTGTGCGATCCAGATACCAGCCATTCGTCCTGGTTCATGCGGGCCCGGGCAAGGTTTTTATCCCGGCAGACTTTATTGAGAACCCTCTCGTAGAGACGGAACAACCTGGGAGTGTGTTCGGCGATAAACGCTTTTATCTGCTTTCTTTCACCAAGTTGATCGAACACTTCTTCACCCTGCCAGATGCGTCTGACGATCTCCGAATTTATCTCCCGGTCTCTTGTGGTGAGTTTACAGAGAGGAATAGGAATCGTACCCATCTCGACACCTCGCCTGATAGCCCATTCCATTTGCGTCAGGGCTGACAGCCCGGCGCTCTCCACACAAAAGGAATCGGTCTCCGGCAGGGGCTCGCTGTCCGTTTTATCGCTTACCTCTTGAACCATCTCAGGCGAATCATAGCCCGGTTTCAGCCCTCCGCTCATCGCGTGCCACAATGAACGGCTCATGACCGGCCGCCAATGCCGGATCAGGCTGTAGGTTCCGTCTATATCGTGGATTGCGTGAGTGATTTGGCGGATGCCTATCCTGTTAACCAGTTCAATGCCACTGAGACTGACCGGAAAATTACGATCGTCTATTAAAATCACTTTCAAATCCTCCAATCCGATCTATTACGCAGATTCATTATTCGGTTCTCCGCATCAGGTCAAGAGACCTGATTCATTGCAACAACTCGACAGCTCGATCATCTAATTGATTGCCGGCCCTAAATATCTAAAAGATAAAGAGTAACCTTGCTTTCTGTTCCATGATGCAGAAGCAGTTTGCCGGATTACCGGTGATTAGTCTTAATATTTTTGAAAGAATACTGCAGGAATATTACAAAACGGGGTATTCAAGTTCTGCTTCTCATAAAGGGCCGTCGCGGAATAACTATCCTGCAAAGTTATTGCTTCGTTATCACGATAAACGGCTCCGCGACAATACCAGATACCATGTATTCATGCGCGATGCCGGATAGCTGAACACCGTCAGACCCTCTCACCGGTTTCCCGCACCGTACCTGGGCAGGGTCGAACCGGGGGCGGCGGGACAGAGCCGTACCGCCTGCCCTCCACCGGGCGCGAGACGGACTGCCAGTGTGTCGGAGGCGGAGACCAGAAAGCTGGAAAATACCGCCTCGGAAGGAACGCTCTCCGCCCGGGGGCCGTCGGAATAAATCTCGGCCGCGAAATCGCCGGGGGGCAGAAAATCGAGCGGCAGCGCCAGTTCCCTCGCCGTCCAGTCGGTCATGCTTCCCACGTACCAGTCTTTGCCATGACGCCTGGCGATCGAGATGAAATCCCCCACGGACCCGGCCAGCACCCTTGTCTCGTTCCATGTCGTGGGGACTTTTCTCAGGAAATCGAGTCCCAAGCCTTCACTGAAAGCGGCCGGGTAGTCTGACAGCATCTGGACAGGGCTTTCGTAAACCACGTACATCGCCAGTTGCAGGCAGCGGGTCCCCATGGCCACCGGGGCGTGGTTGACCGGTTGGAATTCCTTTTCAGTTACATTACGGAAAGAGCCTGGGGTGAAATCCATCGGCCCGGCCAGCATGCGGGTAAAAGGGATAGTCACCGCGTGCTCAGGTGTGCATTTCCGGCTCCACTTGTTGTATTCAAGCCCCAGTACACCTTCCCTGGTAATAAGGTTCGGGTAAGTCCGTCTGAGACCGGTCGGTTTGTAGGCCCCGTGGAAATTGACTGTCAGGTGGTGCTCCGCCGCTTTTTTCACTGCCGCTTGATAGAAATTGACCATCTCCTGGTCATCGCGGTCCATGTAGTCTATTTTCAGTCCGCTGATCCCCCACTTCTCGTAAACCGGAAAAGCCTTGTCCATCTGGTCCCGGACAAAATACCAGGGCAGCCAGAGCCGCGGGCCTACCCCCTTGGCCTTTGCATATCTGAGCAGTTCCTCCATATCGATCTGGGGAGTGGCCGTGGTGATATCCGAATTTGGATCGTTCCGGTCCCCGTACCAGTCGGTTTTTTCATCCGTGTCGATGTCGAAAAACTCGAAACCGTTCTCGGCGCAGAAATCGATATAGTACTTAAAAGTCTGGGTGTTGAGCCCACCTTTGAATTTCACGTCCGAAACGAAGAAATCGTTCCACCAGAGGAAGGCCGACTTGCCGGTCTTTATCCAGGAGACATCCTCGAGCCGGCAGGGTTCGTTCAGGTTGAGCACCAGGTTCGATTCTACAAGCCGACCCGGATCGTCGGCAATCATGATGACCCGCCAGGGGGTTGGATGCGGCGTGGAGGCTTTTACCTTTAACTCGGGGTCATCTTCTCGTGGAGCCAGTGTGCTGACAAGGACTCCCGGCCTGCCCGGCGAAACGGTCAGGTACATTCCGGCGTAATCGGTCAGGTTCGCCTCGGTGAGGGCGACCCACGTTTTTCCCGGCAGTTTCAGCAGCAGCGGAAGCCCGAGCAGAGAATCAGGGGGGATGTCCCCGAGCGTTACCGCCGGATGATTGACTTCCTGCGAGGTTGTGAACCCGTTCATGAACGGCGCCCAGGCCGTTGAATTGACCGGGAGGCTGAAACCGGTATGTTCGGAAGTGATGTTGAAATCAGCCGGACCGGGCTGCCCGGGGAAATAATAGCGGAACGCCGCCCCGTCATCGTAGGCCCGGAAGACCAGGTCAAAGCGCCGGCCCGGTGCAGCGGCTTCGCGCAAACCGACAACCGTTTCATTATAATGGTTCCGCACCGTGGAGGATTTCCCGAAAGGCATGTCGTAGGTTTCATCATGCGAGCCGGTGCTGAGGTTTATAATCCGGAGGCCCGTTTGCAGAAGGCCTCCCTCCAGAAACTCCATACCCAGCCCCGATTCCGCGACAACAGTCTTATCATCCCGGAATACTCTGTAACAGGGACTGTTGCCGCCATCCGGCGCCGATTTCAGCCTGAATTCGACACGTACCCTGCCGTCCGGAGAGATTACACTGACAGAATCGTTTTCCCCCCGTGCGCAGGACAACGTTGAGAGGATGACGGTCGCTGCAGCAGTGATCGATCCGAGGTTCGTTTTCCAGAGCATACCTGCCTCCGTTTGAGGATGTGATTGACCGTTATCTGTACTGTCTTAAGGGCGATGAACCGCAACGGTCCCGATAGGCCGGAACGCCGCGGATGACTTTCAGATTCAGCTTCCCCCGGGGATCGTAATTCAGAATGGTCCCGTGCATGGCCGTGAAATTCTGCAGCGGAGTCTCGTGATTCAGGGCCGATAAAACTCTCTCGCGATGTTTCAACCGATCGCCTCCGTGAGTATACCGAACCTTAATATCGCGGATTACTTAAGAAAATAGTAAAAAGCATCTCCCAACAGGAAAAGTCAATCAAAATCAGACTAAACCTGATTTCAAGCCTCGTGTTCCCGCCGGCTGTCGAGGCGGCTCGGCGAGTCGTTGAAGGAAAAACCGTCATCGACCCGCTTTCAGCCTCTTTATAAATGTTTACTTCGGAAGGAAGTATTATCCTTTTGTTCCGCATGCCTGATAATAGAACTTATTCGAAAAGAAAGTTAACGCTTGTATATTAGATGCAATCTGGCCGGGACTATAACAGGCACGGAATCAGAAAGCCACGTGGGAATTCTTCTTGAACAATTTGAGCAGTGTAAATTCTGCTAAAGAATTGTTTTGCGGACTTGAAATTAAATCCTGATTCTGTCGGAATTTATTGTGTATTGCTGCTAAATTTCTCTTGTGAATCCCGCCGCCCCCGTTTATTATCTGTTGCCACACAACCGTCATCCACGCGCTTCCAGTCAAAACCACACTTTCCGCCCGAAGGCTGTCCCATGCGCCGGTTTATCGCACCCCTCAGCTTGCTTGTCCTGTCGCTTATCCTTGCCTGCCGGCCCTCCGGCCGGGCCGTGGCGGTCTATGTCCCGTTGCGGGCATCCTTTGCCGAGAAGCTGGCCGCCCGCGAAGTACGCCGCTATTTCTATCTCAGGACCGGCGTGCTGTTGCCGCTCAGGACCGGCCCGGTCCAGGCCGCGCGCGGCCGCTGTGTGATTGCCGTGGGAAGCTGTGAGCGTGATGAAATTTCCCTTCTGCTGGACGGCTCCGCGCTGGAGGCCGCCGCCGAGGGCTTGGGACCGGAAAGCTACCTGATCGGAAGCCTCATGGGCGGCGGGGGACGAGTGCTGCTGGTAGCAGGCGGGGACAGCCTCGGGACGCTCTACGGCGCCTACCGCCTGGCGCAGCACCTGGGAGTGCGGTTCTACCTGCACGGGGATGTCCTGCCGGATGACAGGGTCACGCCCGTACCGCCGGATGTGCGCGAGACAGGACGGCCGCTGTTCGCGCTGCGCGGCATCCAGCCGTTCCATGATTTTCCCGAGGGGCCGGACTGGTGGGACCTGGATGGGTACAAGGCGGTCCTGGCGCAACTGCCGAAACTGGGAATGAACTTTTTCGGCCTGCACACCTACCCGCAGGGAGCAGTCGGGCCTGAGCCGACAGTCTGGATCGGGCCGCCAGGCAGCCTGGACCCGGCCGGGCGGGTCACCGCGGCCTACCCCTCGCGGCATTTCACCACGGTCAGCGGCACCTGGGGCTACCGCCCGGACAGCACCGGCCATTACGGTTTCGGCGCGGACCGTCTGTTCGAATCCGATATCCACGGCGCGGCCTACATGGATTCAATGGCCCCCTGGCCGCCGGACTCGGCGGCCTGCGTGCGGATGTTCGAGCGCATGGGCGGCCTGCTGAACGGGGCTTTCACTTTCGCCCACCGTCACGGAATCCGCACCTGCCTGGGCACCGAGACTCCGCTGGTCGTACCGGATGCTGTCAGGGCACGGCTGACCGCCATCGGGGCGGCTCCATCCCGGGCGGGCGAGGCCCGGCAGCTTTACGCGGCGATGTTCCGCCGGATCATGGCCACGCACCCGCTGGATTACTACTGGTTCTGGACCCCGGAAAGCTGGACCTGGCAGGGGGCCGGACAGGAGCAGGTCAAAGCCACTCTGGATGATCTGGCCGCCGCGGTCGCCGCCGCGGACGAGGTAGGAGTACCCTTTGCTCTCGCCACCTGCGGCTGGGTGCTCGGCCCCCAGTCGGACCGGGCTTTGTTCGACCGGGTGCTGCCCACCCGGATGGCCCTGTCCTGCATCAACCGGGAGGTGGGGCACGACCCGGTGGAGCCTGGGTTCGCCAGGATCGAGGGCCGCGGCAAATGGGCCATCCCCTGGCTGGAGGATGACCCGGCGCTCATCATCCCGCAGCTCTGGGCCGGCCGGATGCGCCGCGACGCCGCAGATGCCCTGGATTACGGGTGTGACGGGCTGATGGGCATTCACTGGCGTACCCGCGAGCTAGGCCCAAACGTGGCCGCCCTTGCCCGCGCGGCCTGGGACCAGAGCGGCTGGAATCCCGGGGCGGACGAGCGCATGACAATGCCTGACACAACGGCCGACCGGCCGCGAAACCTTCCCTGCCTCGATTTCTACCGGGACTGGGCGCGCTCGGAATTCGGCGAGGCTGCCGCGGAACCGGCCGCCCGGCTGTTCGCTGCACTGGACGGCAACCTGCCCCGGCCCTCGACCTGGGATCAGGGTCCGGGCGGGCTTGTCCCGGACAGCCTGGACTGGGAGATCCAGGTCGCCCCGCGCTACGGGTTTGTCGATTCTCTGGCCGCCCTCGGGCCGCTGGTAACCGGAGCTGGAACGCGAGAGCGTTTCGATTTTTGGCTCCACAGCCTGTGTTATTTGCGTGAGGTGGCGCATTTCAACTGCGTGCTCTGGCGTTTTCAGCAGGCGATGGACAAGGTGCGCCGCTCCTCAGACCCGGATCTTAAAAACACCCTGGCCCGCGAGGAGGCCCTTCCGTTGCGGATCGAACTGGCCGAGCGGCTTTCAGAGGTGTTCAAGCAGCTTCTGCCAACGGTGACCACCAGCGGCGCACTCGGGACAGTGACCAACTGGCAGCAGCATGTGCTGCCGCTCTACCTGGGCGGCCCGGATCGGGAACTGGAGGAACTGATCGGCCCACTGCCCCGCGCCCTTGACCAGCCGCGCTGCCAGGATAGTGAGCCGCGGATATTTGTTCCGGTCGAGCGGACCAGCCTGGCCCGGGATGAGCCCCTGGAGTTGAAAGTCATCGTTTCGGGTGCTGATCCATCCGTGGTGAGTCTCTACTGGCGGTCCCTGGGGCAGGGTGAGTTCACAGCGCTGCCCATGGAGCATGTCGCAAGGGGAGTCTGGCGCGCCAGCCTTCCGCCGCGGGGAGAGGATGTCGAATATTATGTGAGGGTGGACTGCGGAGCCGTACAGCCGCTTCTCTGGCCGGCTGGTGCGCCGTCACTGGCCCGCACGGTTGTCTGTCTGCCTGATTGATCGGGATGGTCGAGCCGGACAATAATCAGAATAGCTGCTTAGGAGGATACGCGATGCCGGATGAAAGGCGCCTGGAGAACCGGGACAGCGGAAGCATGCTTTACGTGACGGCGGTAAGTGCGGTGGCGGCCCTGGGCGGGCTGCTCTTCGGCTATGACACGGCGGTGATCTCCGGGGCAATCGGGTTTTTGCAGAAAGCCATGTCCCTGAACCCGGCGATGACCGGCTGGGCAGCCAGCAGCGCCCTTGTGGGCTGCATAATCGGGGTGGCGCTGGCCGGAGTGCTGAGTGACCGTTTAGGCCGCAAGAAAGTTCTTATCCTCTCGGCGGTGATGTTTTTCATCTCGGCCGTGGGCACGGCCCTGCCGCGCAACCTGACCGAATTCATAATCTACCGGATGATTGGCGGCGTCGCTGTGGGCGCGGCCTCCATCACCAGCCCGATGTACATCGCTGAAATCAGTCCCGGCCGTATTCGCGGACGCATGGTTTCGGTCAACCAGTTCGCCATCGTGTTCGGCATCCTGCTGGTCTATTTTGTCAACTACTTCATCGCCCGGCAGGGTGGCGAGGATTGGAATGTGGCCGTGGGCTGGCGCTGGATGTTTGGTTCGGAGGCCCTGCCCGCCATGCTGCTTTTCCTGCTGCTGTTCCTGGTTCCGGAAAGCCCGCGCTGGTTGACCCAGCGGGGACGGGAGGAGCAGGCGGCCGCTATCCTGGCTCGTACAGGGGGCAGAGTTAACGCCGCCCGGGAACTGGCCGAAATCCGCGAAGCCGTGTCCCGCGAGAGCGGCTCAATCCGCCAGCTCTTCCAGCCCGGCCTGCGGAAAGTTCTGGTGATCGGTGTGATCTTGGCCGTGCTTCAACAGGTGACCGGGATCAACGTGTTCATGTATTACGCCCCGGAAATTTTCAAGAAACTGGGTTCCGGAACGGATGCCGCACTGCTCCAGACCATCGTGATCGGTTCGGCCAACCTGCTTTTCACGATCGTCGCCCTCTGGTTGATAGATCGTCTCGGTCGAAAACCGCTGATGATCCTGGGCGCCGCCGTCATGGGGGTGTCGATGCTCGGCATCGGCTTCGCCGCCTACTTAAAGGAGACCTCTGTCTGGGTGCTGGTTTTCATTCTAGGTTACACAACCTCGTTCGCGGTTTCAATCGGCCCGGCGGTCTGGGTGGTGCTGGCCGAGATTTTCCCGAACCGGGTGCGCGGCCGAGCGATGGCCATCGCCACTGTCTGCCTGTGGGCGGCGAATTTTGTGGTGAGCCAGACTTTCCCGATGCTGAACGAGAGCGCCTGGCTGCAGGCGCGCTTCCATGGTGCGGCGCCATTCTGGCTCTACGGCGGCCTTTGTTTCGTGACTGTCGTATTTGTCCGGGTCTTCATCCCGGAAACTAAGCAGAAATCGCTGGAGGAGATCGAAAAAATATTGTTTCCGGAGATCCTCTCCGGAGATTGCCCGGGGAAAAGCTGATCGCGCTTCAGGCGGAGGTGACTTTCCCTCTGAAGATGAGCCCAAAATTATGAGAGAAATTTTCATATTTCGGACACACTTCAAACTACATGGAAGCAGATCAGAGAATACCCTTATATGCTTATCATTCTCAGTCTGAGACTACTTTTTAGACGGTTTGTGGCCATTTTTTCGATGGATCTCTTCCCCTTCCCGAAGTGCCTCTATATTCTCCATTTCGTGCCTCAGTCTAAAGCTGCTATAAATAACCCTGCTGCAAAACCACAACGGTTAACCTCAGAGAATAGTCTTCGCTCCAGGTCAATACGCGCGATTTAAGGGTTTACGCTGTGATCTCGAACCGGCTTGTTTTGATACTATTATCTTGTAAAGAACCGGTACGACTATCAAGGTGAGGACCGTTGATGTAGTAAGTCCCCCGATAATGGTCCATCCCATAGGCGCCCAGAGTGTTCCTCCCTGCAGAGTCAGGGGCAGAAGCCCACCTATGGTGGTGGCGGTGGTCAGAATGACCGGCATGAACCTGGTCTTCCCGGCCAATAGAACCGCCTTGGACAGTTCTTTTCCCTCTTTTCTCAGGATATTGGTATAATCCACCAGAACGATCGCATCGTTAATCACGATCCCCACCAGCGAGGTGAGCCCCACAAATGCGGTGAATGAGAAAGAGTATCCGGAAACCAGCAGCGCTACGATCGAGCCGATCATGGCCAGCGGGATGGCCGCGAAGATGATCAGCGGCTGGAGAAAAGAGCGGAACTGCAGGGTCAGCACGGCGAATATCGAGACCAGGGCAAAAAGAGCCGCCCTCTCCATTCCGCCGAAAGATTCCTCCCGGCTTTCCAGCTCTCCTCCCACGTAATAGCGGTAGTTGGGCGGCCAGTCATATGATTCGAGTTTTTCTAGAATTTCATTGGTAGCTTCGTTGACGTTTCGCCCGGCAACGTCGGCGGTTACGGTAACCGAGCGCTCCAGATCGAAGTGGTTTATCTTCTGGTAACCCTTCTCGAACTCCAGCCGGGCCACCTGTCGCAGGGTGACCGGCTCTCCGGAATAAGAGTTCAGGTAGATCTTGTCGAAGTCGTTCAGGCTCGGTTCATTGTTTACGGGCAGGCGAATCACGATGTCGTAAGCTTCGCCTGCTTCGTCGCGGTAGGTCGCAGCCGTCATCCCGGCGATGGCAGTTCTTACGGTTCTGTCGATTTCCAGACTGGAGATCCCCAGTATTGAGGCTTTTTCATAATTGATATTTAGTGAAAGATCCGTTGAGGAAGTCCGCAGCGGATTATTGATATTAATCGTTCCGCCGGTTGTGCGGATCATATTTTCCACATCGGTGGCGATATCGGAGAGAACATTCAGTTTATTCCCGATTGCCTTAATAGCGATGGGTGCCTCCACGGGGGGGCCCTGTTCAAGCTCCTTTATCTCTATCCGACCGGAGGGAAAGTCTGCAAACCGGTTTCTGAGGTTTTTAATTATCCCGGGCAGCTTCTGCAGGTTTCCGTCTTTCAATTGAATTAGAATCTGGCCGAAATAAGCATTCTCGTGCCTGCGTTCCAGATTGTAATAAATGCGGGGATTGCCTTTGCCCACGTTGCTCATGTAGCTCTCAACTTCGGGTAGAGAAGCCAGGATACCTTCCACGTAGCGCACTACCCTGTCAGTGGTTTCGATACTCGTGCCAGGGGGAAGCTCGATGTTTATGAGAAACTGCGGCTTCTCGGCCTTTGGAAAGAAACTTACTCCCACCAAGGGGAACAGACTGAGGCTGATAACGAACACAAGCAGCGCAAACGCCAGAATCCAGCGCGAATGCCTTATTCCCCAGGAGAGGGCAGGGCTATAGTAGTTGTTAATAAACTTGATCAGCGATCTCTGAACTAAGTTAGGAGAACCTTCCTCCCCGGTCGAGATGAATTTGCTGGAAAGTAGCGGGGTGAAAGTCAGTGCGAGAAAGAGCGAGGCGCTCAAGGTCAGGATTACCGTAAGGGGCATACTGCGG
>CAZSTM010000001.1:0-29430 GCA_964609635.1 uncultured Gemmatimonadales bacterium | reverse complement strand
TTAAGGGAAATCTCCGTTTTCCCCTTGACTTAACTTATCATGGATGTCCCTACACGGCCACCCCTCTTAAGAGTGGATTAATCTGCGTAACCTTGTGGATAATAAACTATCCCTTGTACAGCACGGCAAGCACGCTGAGAAACCAGCAAGCTATGGCAATCAGAAGAGAGCGGTCGGTGAACACGAGTTGTGCCGGGTCTCCTCCCCTGCTGTGCCGGTGAATCAGGTACAGGTAGCGGAAAATACCGTAGATGACAAACGGCACCGAATACAACAAATTATAGCTGCCTACTTTGCCCACTGTTTCCGGGCTCAGGGTATAAAGGATATAACAGAGCAGGGTGCTGGTAGTGACGATCGAGATCATCTGGTCGAGGAAATAAGGGCTGTAGTGTACCAGCACGTCCCGATGCTCGGCGGCTTCATCCTCCAGGAGCACCAGCTCGTGGCGGCGTTTGCCGAATCCCAGGAAAAGGCTCAACAGAAATGTGCACAGCAGCAGCCAGGGGCTGGTGTAAACCTCGATAACCAGGGTGCCGGCAAGGACCCGGAGCAGGTAACCGCAGGCCAGGGTCATCACATCGATGATCACCACCTGCTTCAAGCGCCAGGAATAAAACAGATTCAATACCAGGTAGCCCACTCCTATCAGTAAAAAGCTGCTACCCAGGAAAATTCCCCAGACACAGGCTGACGCGATAAGGGCGAAAGCGGTCCAGAGGCAAACTCCCCGGTTGAGCGCTCCAGATGCCAGAGGCCGCGTCCGTTTGAGCGGATGCTGGCGGTCTCTCTCACGGTCGATCACATCGTTCAGCAGGTAAACCGCCGAGGAAATCAGGCAGAAAACCAGGAAAGCCTGCAGGGCCAGGCAGACTTTGTGAGGATTGCCCAGGTCTCTGGCGAAAATGATGCCTGCGAAAACCAGCAGGTTTTTCGTCCATTGCATCGGACGCATCGATTTGAGAAGATGTACAAGCACTGGAGTTTCTCCTATTGTTTCCAGCCTTTGCGATCCATGGCCTTACTAGAGAACCGGGCGCGAATCGAGCCCGTGGCGTAGACCCAGAGGGTAATCCAGCAGGCCGGCAGGTGGAAAAACCAGGCGCGGTCAGGTTTCCTGATTGCACCCCGCGCCGCCTGCCAGAGCAGGGGCAAAACCGTCACACAGTAAACCACGAAGCGCGCAAGGCCCAGGAGCGAGCTGCGTTTCCACGGATAGCGGCGCATGCCCTGCCTGCTGTAATATGTATAATCCCGTATCCGGCGGTTCTGCTTGCGCACGAAAGTCGCCACATCCGGACAGTAAAGGTGCAGGATGCCCACCTTGACCTTGGCGAAGCGGTTCAGCCCCAGGCAGGCCAGATCGTAAACGGTGTCAATATCCGCCAGGTAAGGCCGCCACTTTGTGCGCCTCAGGGCCTCGGCCCGGACCAGAAAGCCATTGGCCCCCATAGTGGGGATCATTTCCCTGTCCAGCTCCACCAGCAGGTAGCCCCCCCGGTCCTCGGTGCGCACATCCAGGGCGGTCCAGCGGCCGGTCAGGTAATTCAGGCGGTCGTAATTGCCCAGGAAACTGACCAGCGGATCGTTGACCCCGGTAAGTGCGCAGTAACGGGTGATCAGGGGGTCCTCAGGCCGCCAGGTGTACCACAGCGGTTCACTGCCCACGATCTGTTCATCGGCGAAAGGGGCGGTCATTTTTTCCAGCCAGTCCGGCCGGGTAAGCAGGTTGTCGCTGTCTATAAAAGCCGCCACCTCACCGTGCGCAACCGCAAAACCGGCCGATTTCCCGGCCTCGCCCGAGACCAGCGGGTTCTCCACCACGCGATCCACCCCGAATCCGGCAGCCACTTCCAGGGTATTATCGGTCGAGCCGGCATCGGCAATGATTATCTCCAGGCGATCGGAGGGATAAGCCTGGGCGCGGATGCTCTCCAGGCAGGGGCCGAGCACGGAGGCCGAATTCAGCGTTGGAATAATCACCGAAACGCTCGGGCTTGAAGATTTTCCTTGGTTACTCTCGATTTCTTCCCTCGTCAGAAATCCGTATGTTCCGCAGGGGGGACCGGCCGGCCGGTCTTAAGATGGTAAGAGTCTGAACCCGAAATTTATCCAAACCTGAAGACCTGTCAATCCTCCGGCTCTTCCTCATCCAGACTGCCCGACAGAAGTCCCCGGATAAAATAAACTCCGTAGCTCAGGTGCGAAAGCACAATGCCGCTGAACACCAACCAGACTCTTAAAGGGTTAAAACTCAAAGACGCGAAACATCCGGCGGACAACAGGTATAAAGCTGTCGCCACGGTGCAGAGAATCCCCAGGGGCGGCCAGAAATATAAGGCCGGCGGCCCCAGGAGCAGGCCCAGAACCAATAGTGAGGGCAAAAAGTAGGCCAGTCGCAGGCTGGTTTCCGGAAAGCGCTTGACAAAATAGCCGCGGTGCAGGGCATAGCTTATGATTTGTCTGAGGTGCCCCCGGTAAACCTCCCTGCGGTGGTGATATACTATGGCGTCCGGCTCGTAGACTATTTTCATCTTCAGGTCACGGACTATTTTCAAACAGAAGAAAGTGTCCTCGCCGGGCCAGTATTTTGTATCAAAACCACCTACTCGCTTGAAAACCTCTTTACGTACCAGCAGGTTGCAGGTAGGATAGTCTTCCACCTCCCGGTAGCGGCCCTGAATGTACCGATAGTTATAAGTGCCGCCGACAAGCAGCGAAGCATAGATGTCACCGCTGGCCTGTTGAAAAATATTGTCGCTGGGAGGGGTGACTGCAGGCCCTCCCACGGCGGCCACCTCCGGCCGGCTGAAATTGCGCACCGCGTTGGTCAGCCAGTCGGTTACCGGGTAGGCGTCGTCGTCCAGGAAAGCGATTATCTCGCCGCCGGCCTCCTCCAGGGCAAAGTCGCGCTTGTAGCTGGGACCGTGGCTTCCGGTAGCCACCACCCGCACCCTGGGATCGGGCCAGTCGAACGGCTCATCGGGAAAGACCAGCACCTCGAAGTCCGGGTAATCCAGGCGCAGGCAGGCCTCGATCGATGCCACCAGGTTGTCGTTATAGGCTCCCACGGCGATCACAATCGAGACCCGGGGAACTCTATCGATCACCGGCAGGCGGCGGTCGTAGTAACGGAGTATTTTCAGGCGATAGAAGATCGCCAGGGTATCGAGCAGGATCTGAAAGATATCGACCAGGCGGATCCTTCCCCAGTGCAAACCGCGCCGGAAATCGAGGATCACCGGCACCTCGGCGATCTCGAATTTCCGGTAATGGGCCACAGCCAGAAGTTCGATATCGAAAGCGAATTTCTTGACCAGAACGTGCGGAAAAATTTCGGCGAGCACGCTTTTGCGATAGAGCTTGATTCCGGTCTGGGTGTCCCGCAGGGGCAGGTCGAAAAGAAACTTGATAAACAGGTAATAGCAAAAAGAGAACAACTTCCTGTAGCGAGGGTAACCGAGCCGGGAGCCGGGATGGAGCTTGGAGCCGATCACCACATCGAAGTTCGCAGAATCGAGCTTTTGCAGCAGCAGTCCCATCTGGGCCGGAGGAATGTCGAGGTCCGCATCGAGGAAGGCCACCACTTCGCCGCGGCAGCGGTTGAATCCGGTCTTAAGGGCCCAGCCTTTACCCAGGTTGTGGTAATTCCTGGCTATCCTGATACGGCTGTCGGTCTCGGCGGCGCGAGACGCCTCGGAGAGCGTGTTATCCGAACTCCCGTCGTCCACCAGCACGATCTCGAACGGAACCTCCAGAGACTCGAGGCTGGCGGCAGTCTCGCGGAGATTCTCATAGATATTGTCTCCCTCGTTGAACGCGGGCATGATTACCGACAGGCGGGGGTTGTTCTCCATATCGGGGCGGTCGCCTCCTGGTCTTGAACTTAGCCGGACAGGCTGGAATGAAAACTAGACGGGATAACAGGATGAACCGGGTTATTTTCATTTTTCCCGGTGAAGCCTATGTATCGTAATGACTAACTCACCTATTCTGACTTCCGACTCCTGAGCAGCTACCCTATCCGGCATCCTACTGCAATACCTCATGCGAGCGCTCTCCTTGCAGCACGATGAGATAAAGCACGACAAAAGTGGCCAGGCCGAAAGAGGCCATGACCCAGATTATGGTTACCAGTACCGTGTGCAGCAGCTGCAGGGTGATCACATAGCAGAGGGCCAGCGGCAGCAAAACATAGAGAAATCCGCTTCTGCCCCGGGCCAGCAGATAATTAATCAGGATATAGAGCAGGGCCACGGGGGTGACACCCAGGCCGAAGATACGAATCAACTCCCGGGCCACCTGAGTGCCCTCCGGGAACAATATGTTCTTTATCATCTCCGGTACGACGGCACAGATTAGAACAGCCAACCCGCAGAGCGCGACGCAATAGATTAGCGTGGTATTGAGCAGCTGCAAGGCACCTTTCTGCCCTGAGGCCGTGCGCTGGCTGACTTTGGGAAACATCACCGTGCTCAGGGCGATCGGCACGAAAAGAAAAGCGTTGCCCACGATCTTCGCCAGATGATACTCTCCGGCCAGGGAGCGGTCAAAAAAGTGCTTGGCCGTAATGGCATCGGCCTGGCTGAAAACCGCGAAACCAAGCAGCGAGATCAACACGGGCCAGAAAAAGCGGTAATGGGGACGGCTGTCCACTCCCTGGTCCCCCCCGCTAAGCTTGAAGAGTATTATCTTAAGCGGAAACAGTGCTATCAGCACGATGGCGGCCTGAAAGAGCACCAGCGAACCCACCGCCCCGGCCACCTCGAAACCCAGCCAGACCAACAGAATTCCCCCGGCCAGCTTGGCCAGGGTGGCGGCCAGCTGGTTGGCGGCATAGTGGTAAAAGTACTGGAATCCCTGGAGTGCACCCCAGAAAACGGGGCTGACTACGGCCAAGGCCACGGCCAGGCCGATTGCATAGACCGCGACCAGGCTCTGGACATTGAGATAGTTTTTCAGAAACGGCCCGAAAACCAGAAACAGTATTACAGTGCCCAAGGCCAGCTTGCCCAGCTTGATCAGCGACCTCCTCAACAGTGCGGCCACCTGGCCCAGCAAACGACCGCTTTCAAGGGCGGAGACATAGCGGGCAGTGACAGTCTGCACCGCTCCGAGGGGTAGAACCAGGATCATGTAAAGGGCTACCAGCCCGTAGTAGTCGCCGAAATCCTCCACACTGAGCATTCGTCCCATGGCAATGTTGAACAGCGTATTACTCAGGCCGGTGAACCCGGTGGCCACCAGCAGCACGGTGCCGTGCTTGATCAGTCCTTCAGTTTTGCCGTCCGGGGACTGGCTCATACTCTTTTCTCCACGATGTCCGAGATATATTCCAGGGTCTGCTCGGCGGATTTATCCCAGTTGAATTGCAAGGCGAATTCGCGCGCCCCGGCACCAAGTTTAGACCGCAGCTGCCGATCCCCGGCCACCGCCAGCAGCCTGCCGGCGAAACCCTCCACGTCACCGGGCTCGAACAGGAATCCGCTAACCCCGTCCCGCACCGATTCCCTCAGGCCCGGAGAGCGACTGGCCACCACCGGTGTCCCGCAGGCGGCCGCTTCCATGTTGGTAATGCCCCAACCCTCCTTGGGCGAGGGGTTGGCCACGACCAGCGCACGGCGCAGTAGTTTTATCTTCTCCTCCTCGGAGACCCGGCCCGAAAAGGTGCACCTGGAGGCGATACCCAGTGCGGCGGCCCGTTTTTCCAGGCGCGGATAATCATCTCCCCCTCCGGCGAAAACCAGGCGCACCCGCAAGTTGAGACCCGAGCGTGCTGCAATGGCAAAGGCTTCCAGGATCAGGTCCAGGCGCTTGTATCGTTTGACACGGCCCATATACAGGATGTATGGTTCTTCCGAAAGCTCGCTCTCCCCGGACGGGGGGGTGTAAAGCCCGCTGTCGACCCCGTTGTAGACAATCCTGATCTTTTTCCGGTCAAAACCCATACCGATCAACTCCTCGGCCGTGTCGACCGAGACCGCCTGGACATGCTCTTTCCGGTAAATAAAAGGAATCATTCGTTCCCAGAGGTAGACATAGGCGGCCACCGGAGGCGAGGCCTCGCGGAAAATGGTCGGGCCGAAAAGGTGGTGGAAAAGTATCAGCCGGGGCAATTTACTGACCCAGGGGCCGCAGAAAGGGATCTTGTTCACATCCTCTACCAGGATGTCAAAGCCCTGATCTGCCAGTTCGCCGCGCAGCAGACGGGCGGCGGTGTAGTTGAAAGTCAGGTTGCGCCCCACGCGCCTGATGTCTATACCATCGATCCGGGCTTTCGGCTCACAGCCCGGCCAGGCCGCGGTGAGGAAACTCAGCCGGTGGCCCATCTCCGCCAGGCGGCGGAAGATTTCATGGGCGTGCACCTCGGCTCCTCCGGCTTCGGGATGGTCTATGTCGCGCCAGTTGACAAGAAGTATGTTGTATTTCATGGAACCTTTCATCCCCTACCTGCCCACAGCCAGGCGGGAGGCGAGCATAGGCGGCAAACCGGCCTCCAGGATGTGCTTGCCGGCGGTGGTTATATCGTACGGCTGCCGATAGAAGGTGATTTCTTCTGTCTGCGAATCAAAAACTGCGAACGAAGCCTCCGGGTTACCGTCGCGGGGCTGGCCCACGCTGCCGACATTGACCATGTAGCGGCTTTGGTGCTCCAACTTGAAATTTACTGCCGGGCGCTCGATAACAGTGTTCCCGGAAAACTCGAAAACCACGGTGTAATGAGTATGGCCGAAAAAGAGCAGCCGGGAGTCGAAATAATCGAACTGGCCCTCGGCTTCTTCTCCGAAGTGAAGGTAGCGCCAGCTTTCCGGGTCATCCGGAGATGAATGGACTATTACGAATTCTTCCAAGTCCGCGGTCAGGGGAAGCCGACAGAGGTATTCTTTCTCCTGCTCGCTTAAAACCGAGCGGGTCCAGAGAGCGGCTTCGCGGGCCACCGGATTGAAAAAAGCCACGGGGGTCAAATCCACCGCCGCAGCATCATGATTGCCCATAATCACTGTTGAGCAACGGTCGCGCACCCGCTCGATACAGGCTGAGGGTTCGGCGCCGTAGCCCACAACATCGCCCACACAGATTATCCGGTCGGTTTCAAGCCCGTCGATCCTCTTCAGGACAGCCTCCAGGGCCTGAAAATTACCGTGGATATCGGAAATTATTCCATAGCGCAAGCCGTCTCTCCGGGGAACCGGTTGTTAAAATCGCTAAATCCCTGTCTCAATGCAAGGAATCGGCCGTACCGCTTTGCGGCAGGCTTTTCAGCACGGCATCCAGCACACCGTTGACAAAACGAGGAGAATCCTCCGTGCCGAACTGATGGGCCAATTGTACGTATTCGTTAATCGTCACTTTCGGAGGGACATCCTCGAGGAAAAGGAACTCCACCACTGCCAGGCGTATCATAATCTTGTCCAGCACGGCGAGTCTCTGGAGAGACCAGTTATCGAGATGTTCTTCAAGCAGCGAATCCACTTTTTCGAGGTTGTCGGACAACAGTCTTACCAGTTTGTCTGTAAACTCTCTGTTTTGCGGAGCGATTCTTCGATGCTCAAAAAACTCTCTGAGGGCCCGGTCGGTGTCTTTGCCGGTTAGCAGGCAGCTGTAAAAAGATTGGAGGGCCCAGATCCTGCACTTGGTGCGCTTTCTCATCAATTGGGATACACGAGGATGCAGTGACCGCTTAAACGGCGGGTTACCTGCTGGCGAATCGAGGTTGGCCGGGATTCAGGGTCAGTTTTTCAAAGTCCGCTCGAGGAGTAGAGATCCATCATCTCAAGGGCCGTCAGGGCGGCTTCCGCTCCCTTGTTGCCTGACTTGGCCCCGGCCCGCTCGAGAGCCTGCTCCAGCGTATCGGTTGTCAACACGCCGAAAATCACCGGTACCTTCGAATCAAAACCAGCCCGGGCCACTCCCTTGGCCACCTCGGCGGCCACGTAATCAAAATGGGGAGTATCACCACGAATTACCGCTCCCAGGGCAATAACACCGTCATACTTGCCGGAACCTGCCAGTTTCCGGCAAAAGGGGCTGATCTCGAACGAACCGGGGACCTTGAAAATCGAGATGTCGTTCCCGCCGACCCCGTGCCGCTGAAGACAATCCAGCGCGCCTTCGACCAGACGGCCGGTAACCAGCTCGTTAAAGCGAGAGGCCACCAGGGCCACCCGCTTTCCGGAACCATCAAATTTTCCTTCAATAATTTCAGGCATCCAGTTTCCTCCTGTTCAGATTTCAGAACCGTCAGATTTACCTACCGGTGCGCTCTAGATACAGAACCCGGGAATCAAAACAGAAAAATCGGTATTACACACCCCTCCCGCTGACGCGGGCACCCTTCTCAAGAGGGGATTTCATTCACCGCCTCCCGCGGGTTTCACTCTTTCACGGGCGGCCTTTCAGGATTTATCCCCGGTTTCTTCCCGGCAATCGTTCCCGGTGGTTGTTCCTTAGCCCTCTCCGGCTTTTTTCCCGACTTTCTCAGGGTATGTCCCATTTTCACTCTTTTGGTTTCCAGGTATTTCCGGTTGAACTCGTTGGGATCGACTTCAATCGGGACCTGGTCGCTTACCGTGAGGCCGAAACCGTCGTAAATGAAAGCGTCGAGTTTCTTCGGATTATTGGTCATCAGGCGCACACTGGTCAGGCCCAGGTCTTTCAATATCTGGATTCCCAACCCGTAGTCGCGCTCATCCACCGCCAGACCCAGCTCGATATTGGCGTCCACCGTGTCCAGCCCCTTGTCCTGAAGAGCATAGGCCTTGATCTTGTTGGCCAGTCCGATTCCCCGTCCTTCCTGATTCAGGTAGACCAGAACCCCGCAGCCCTCCTGCTGGATCATCTGCATGGCGGTGTATAGTTGATCGTGGCAATCGCAGCGCAGGCTGGTCAGGGTGTCCCCGGTCAGGCAACAGCTGTGGACTCTCACCAGCACGTCTTTCTTCCCTTCCACCTTGCCGTTGACCAGCGCCAGATGGGCCTCATCATTGTATTCCGTTTCGTAGAGGTACAATTTAAACTTGCCGAAAGCAGTGGGCAGATCGGTTTCGGCGGTGCAATGGATGATTTTTTCCCTGTTCTGCCGGTAGCGGATGAGGTCCTGGATGCTGGTGACCGACAGTCCGAACTCACCGGCGATCTCGAAGAGCTTCGGCAGGCGGGCCATTGTCCCGTCATCGTCCATGATCTCACACAGCACGCCGACCTCGGTCAACCCGGCCAGGCGGGCCAGGTCCACGGCTGCTTCGGTGTGGCCTGCCCGGCGCAACACCCCGCCGTCTTTGGCGCGCAGAGGAAAAACATGTCCGGGCCGTGCAAAGTCCTCGGGCCGGGTCTGCGGGTCCGCCAGGGCTTTGATGGTAGCGGTGCGGTCAAAAGCCGAGATGCCGGTCGAGGTGCCGGCCTTGAGGTCCACGCTGACCGTGAACTCGGTTCCGTGAAGAGAGGTGTTGGAGCCTATCATCGGAGAGAGCATCATCTCGTCGGCCCGCTTCTCGGTCAGGGCGACACAGATAAGGCCCCCACCGTGGCGAGCCATGAAATTTACCGCCTCCGGGGTAACCTTCTCGGCCGCTATAATAAAATCCCCCTCGTTCTCCCGCCGCTCGTCATCGACCAGGATTACCATCCTGCCCTGCCGTAACTGTTCGATAATCTCCTCGATCGGGGCCATCTGATAATACTCTTTTATCATCTGAGCTTCCTCATCTTTCAGCGGCAATAAGCGCGCTCGGTGTTCAGTAACCCCAGTTGCGCAACTCGTGTTGGTTCAGGTTACAGGATTAAAGTTGCTGTCTTTCCAGGGCGGCCGCCTCGTTGTTTCGGTTTATGTCGGTTTCGATATTGACCGCAGTCCCCACCTTTATTTTCCCGAGGGTGGTGTGCTCCAGGGTAAAGCCAACCAGCGAACAGCTAAAAATATCTCTTTCCAGCCGGGCCACAGTCAGGCTCACCCCATCGACCGCCACCGATCCCTGCGGGACAATGAATTTTTTCAGCTCACCGGGCAGAGCGAAGCTGACCAGCACACTCTCGTGCCCTTTCACCAGATCGGTTACCACAGTGGTGCAATCCACGTGCCCCTGCACCAGATGTCCGTGCAACCTGGCGTCCGCCGACAGGGAGCGTTCCAGGTTCACCGGGCTTCCCGGAGCCAGCTTTCCCAGGTTAGTCTTTGACAGGGTCTCGGCAGCCGCCTCCACCTCGAGGGCCGTACCTCCTAGCCCGGTAACCGTCAGGCATGCCCCGTTGACCGCAATGGAGTCTCCGGGTTTCATGCTTTCGGCCAGGCTGCCGACTTCCAGGGTGAGGGTCTTGCCCCGGCCGAGAGTCCCGACAGCGGAAACCGCGCCCACATGTTCGATTATTCCGGTAAACATAGTTTTTTAGTGCTCGCACTGCGGGCATGAATAGTTTGTAATAAAATAAACTGTTTTAAGCGTAAAGGCAAAGATTTTCAGCTATCCGGATAAATTACCCGGCCGGTAAGGTAGGTGTCCGGGCCGAGGCAGGAGCGCTCGAGGCCGTGAAGGCGGAGAGCTCCGAGGCCGAGTTCTCCGATTGCCTGAAGGGCCTCTTGGTCGCCGAAAACCAGCGGCGAGATAAAAAGGTGCAGACGTTGGACCAGTTTTTCCCGCAGGAAACCGGTGGCCACCGACCGGCCTCCCTCGATAAGAACGCCGGTGGCTCCCCGCTCGGCCAATGATTTCAAGACGGCCGGCCCGGAAAACAAACCATCCGTGCCGCTCTTCAGCGGCCTAAGCTCCACTCCGGCCTGGAGAAGAGCCTCGCTTTTTTCTCTCGCCGAGCGGGCGGGATCATGGATTAACAGCGTGGGATATGTTCCGGCGGTGGCGACCAGCCGGCTATCGAGTCCGATGCGCAAAGCGGGGTCGAGTACCACACGTACGGGCTGCGGCGCTCCGGAAACCAAGCGCACGTTAAGCATGGGGTCATCGGCGACGGCGGTGGAGACACCGATCAGGACACAGGAGTACTGCGAGCGCAGGCGGTGAGTCAGCCGCAGTGCCCGGGAAGAGGTAATTTTCGTGCGCACTCCGGGCCTTGCGGCGATTTTCCCGTCCAGACTCTGAGCCAGTTTGACACAGACAAAGGGCAAGCCGGTTGTTACGTGGTGGATATACACTTCGTTCAAACGTCTCGCCTGTTCGCCCAGCAGCCCCACCTCGACCCCGATTCCCGCCTGTCGCAGACGGCGGATGCCTCTGCCGTGCACCAGCGGGTTCGGGTCCTGCATGGCGACCACCACCCGGGCAATACCGGCAGCGATGAGTGCATCGACACACGGGCCGGTTCTGCCCTGGTGAACGCACGGCTCGAGGGTCACTATCAGGGTCGCCCCGCGAGCTCTGCGGCCGGCCTTTTTCAAGGCCACCACTTCCGCGTGATCCTTCCCTGCGGCACGGTGGTAACCCTCGGCCAGCACGCGGCCATTCTTGATCACCACCGCCCCGACCATCGGATTGGGGACGGTTTTACCCAGGGCCCGAGCCGCCAACTCCAGGGCGCAGGCCATCATCCGCCGTTCAAATGAATCAGCCATATCGATCAATCCTGCGGGCTGAAATCCTCTTTACCCACACCGCAGGCCGGGCAAAGCCAGTCATCGGGCAGGTCCTCGAAGGGGGTCCCGGGCTCGATACCCTGGCTCGGATCACCCTCAGCGGGATCATAAACCCAATCGCAAACATTGCAGACATACTTTTGCATTTTGGAGCTCCCTTAAAAGAAGAATCTGTGCCCTGATGCGAAAGTTCGGTGACATATTTTTGTATCATACATGCGGAAAAAGGCTGAAATTACTGCCTGAAAATATCGATCAAAATAGAACAGAGCAACGATTTATTGAATGAGCTACCCCGCTGCCTTGCCGAAATCTGTCAGCAGACTCAGAATCCGGTCATTTATTTCGGCAAGAGATGCAAGGACCAGATCGGCCCCGTCGAAATTGTGGTTATATTTATTCTCGATGCCGATAACTTTCATTCCCGCAGCCCGGGCGGCACAGATTCCCGCATAAGCATCCTCGAGCACCAGAGAGCTGGACGGTGCTATCTCCAGGGCGCGCGCCCCGATGAGAAAACACTGGGGGTCGGGTTTGCCGGTAGCGACATCATCGCCGGTTATCACCGCATCAAAGACGCCGGTCACTCCGGTTATTTCCAGCAACCGCTCGACATACTGCCTGTCGCCGGAAGAGACCACGGCCTTTTTCATACCTCTGCCGTCGAAAAACTCGAGCGATTGCTCCACCCCGGGCATCAATGAGATCCCCTTCTCGATCAGCCGCATGAATATCTTCAGACGTTCTCCGGCCCACTGTTCAGGGGCCACCGGGAGTTTGAGGCAATCGATAATTTCGCCGGCGATATCCACAACCCTTTTACCGTAAAAATTCCGGCGCAACTCGGAGGGCAGGTCTTCGAGACTGTGTCCGTAACCGTTAAGAGCCTTCTCGGAAGCCTCGCCATGAATCGCTTCCGAATCCACCATCAATCCATCCAGATCATAAAGCACCGCCTTTATCACAACCGGTTCTCCCTTGCTGATATTACCAAATATTCTTAGCTGAAAATGTCCCGGATCAAAGCCGGAACGCCCCGGGCAAAGCCCAGACCAAAGATTACCTTGCCGCCCGCCGCAACCTTGCGGTCGGCCCGGCGGGGGTACTGTAAATTCAAGCTCCGCGATGAAGGTTAAACACTTGCTTTAATTTTCAACCGGTATTAGCTTGAACCCGAACAGCTCAGCGGGAAACATCTCGGGAATGGTACCGGCAAAACAACGACACACCTGGTGTAGCCCCTGCGGGAAATCAGACCCGTTAAAACAGATTAAATCGAGGATTCAGCTTTGCCGCCGGGACATTATCAGGCGGCGGAATATCTTTTAATCGCACCCGGGGCAACCTTCAGTCTCAAACTTTGCACGGAGTGATTTTTATGGATTTCGACTGGATAACCTGGAGTATATGGTTGCTGGGCCTGGTCATTCTGATCGTCTGGATCTACGTGCCGATCAAGGAATTCAAACAACTGCTGCACGAAAGGCGGACAAAAATCGACAGCGATACCGAAAGGCAGGAATAGCAAATTATTTCCCACTCTTTTTCTCGAAAGAAATAAAGCGACTGCGGTGTATTTGGCCAAATTCACGTTTTATACGGGCCAGTACTTGTTTTGTTTCGTTCCATTTGAGGTATTCTTGATCTTTGACTGATTTTTCCCGCTCGGTTGATGCCACCAGGCCTTGAATCTCCTTAAGCCGCTCGATAAACGCCACCTTTTTCCCGTTCATACTCTGCCAGCTGTTCTTGACAAGCGTCTTGCGCCGAACGATGATCCTTCCCAGGTCCTCCGCCAAATCCCCTTCCACCTGCTTGGTTTCCTTCTTAAGTATCACCAGGGTATCTTTTATATCTTTTTTGATATTCTCGATTTCATTCAGCAGAGTGAATAATTCCGATTCCTTGTTCCTGCAAAGGGACTTGATACGATCGATATTCGCCTGAGATTTTCTAAAAAGAGACCAATGGTGACTGTTTTTCCTTTTGATAGTTAAGTATTCCGCCTTCTTCTCATCCAGTAACCGCTGCCGCCGGAACATGCTCATGGCCATAAACAGGATGAACAGAGAAGAAACCAGAATCAGAAAGACTACCAGGACTAAAGGCATTTAATCCTCTTAACAGAAACCGGTAAACAACGAAGTCCCACTTCAATTCGACCCTGGATATGAAAAAATGCGCCCGTTCTCGATTAAGACTAAAAGGAAGATAAAACCTTTCGCGAAAAAATGGAAGTTATAAAGCGTGAAAAAGGTGCTGCAGGGGTGTTATAATGCCCGGCTGAATTACTTCCCACCGTCGTTGATACTTGCGGACAATTCGATGGACTTGAGCAGGCGAGTGGCTTTAAACAGCAGTTCCCGCTCTTTCAGAGTGCTCCTATCCAGGTAATCCGCATCCAGTTGTTCGAGGGCATCGAGCGCTTTTTCGTTCAGGTTGGACTCAGCCAGCAAAAGCACCGCTGACTGGTTCTTGCCTTGCAGTTTATCCAGGAAGCCCATGGTTTCGACCGAACCGAGATGCATGTCGAGCACCAGGAGTTGAAATGTTTTGCTGCCTATGATCTTGGCCGCCTCTTTGAAGTCGCCGGAAACCACGACCTCATGTCCCGCAACCATCAGCGGGTTGCTAACCAGGGGTAATATTTGATTGTCGGCACAAACCAACAGAACACTGTTGGGCCTCGAGAGTTTGGCTTTGTCGTCGCCCGATTTGTGCTTTTCCGATTTCACCTCGGCCTGCATCTGCAGAAAGGAGGAAAAGGCTTGAAAAGCCTCGCGTAAATCCTCGATGTTGATGTAAACCTTGGCGGTCTCTTTGGGAGAATCGGAAAAATAAGCCTCGCCTATGTCGCGCAACACCCAGTTGACATTCACATTGAAATTTTCGCTCATTTTCAGCAGAAACTTCATGTCCGGGCCGCGGTAATTGGTCTCGTAACGCAGCAAGGTCAGCTGGGAAACCCCGCAAATCTTGCCGAAAGCTTTCTGGCTCAGTTTATTGTCCTTGCGAACACTGCGGATCCGATCTCCGATCGTATCCAGTGATTCCGTGGATTTCATTCTTTCTCCCTGTCGCGCCCGCGGCCGAATGCCGGCGACTTCTCACAACATAACCTCGATTTCACTCTCTACTGAATGTAACCGGTAGAATAGCAAAGTCCGAAATATTGAAGACATTCAGATAGTTTAGCTCCAAGTTGACCGATTATATCATAAATCGAAAAGTCTTGTCAAATTTTTTATTTTACTACTGACTCGAGAGATTAGCACTCTTTAAGTTGCTATTACTTAATAAGTTATGCAGCCACTGAAAACTGCTGCTTTCCTGCCAGGGAATTTTAAGCTTGATTACGTCGCACTATCCGATATTATAGTGAAAAAATTGCAGTAATATCCATAAGTTGATAATAGCTTTATCGGCAAAAACAGTGGTTTGGTTAAAAAAAAGGTGTGGTTTGGAAGACTTTTTCCGGAATGGAATTATCCGTGGGATCTGTTCTTAATGAGGTGTTCTGCCGTCCGGGTGGCCAGAGCCATGATTGTCAGGGCCGGGTTCACCGCTCCCGAGGTAGGGAAAACGCTGCTGTCGCAGATATACAGGCCTTTGACATCATGGCAGGCGCCCCAGCGGTTCACCACGCTTTTTTCCGGGTCATTACCCATGCGGCAGGTGCCCAGGATGTGGGCGCTGTCGTTAGCCGACCAGTAGAGTTCCCAGTCGTCCGAGCCACCGGCACGGCAGATTTCGCGGCTGGTAGCTACCGCGTGGTTGAACAGGTTTCGCTCATTGTCGCTCTTGCTGAACCGGACACGGGCAAGCGGCAGTCCGTCCTCATCGGTTCTATCAGGATCGGGGACTATACGGTTCTCCGGGCGTGCCTGGTCCTCGCCCAACACGGCCACCCGGATCATCCTGTCGTAGGAATCCATGGTTTTCACCAGGTCCTCACCCCAGAGGTTGTCGAGATACCAGTCTGCAAAGCGCGAGGGGGGCTTCGGGGTCATCGAGAGATACAGCGTATAGCCGCGAACGAAGTCCGCTCCCGGAACTCCATCGTAGAAATCCTGAACGTTGACTCCGCCGCTTACCCCCATGAAACCTTTGACCGGCTTAGGGAAACGGGCCATGTAGCGGCCTCCGGCGTGCAGCATCAGGTTACCTCCGAGCAGGCCGCTGCTCGAGGCTAGACCGTTCGGATGCGCTGGCCCGCGGCTTCTCATGAGAATAATCGGGTTGTGCGCCGCTCCCGAGGTCAGAACGACCAGGTCGGATTCAGCCCGCTGACGATTGCCCTTTTTGTCCCTGAAAACCACTCCCTTCACTTTGCCCGTGCGGTCGGTTTCGATAGCCAGGACCTTGTGCTCCGGCCTGATGTCCGCACCGTTTTTCTTTGCCGCCGGGATGTAAGTCATAAGCGGAGAACCATGATCACCCACCATGCAGCCGTGATCGCACATGTTGCAGTAGGTGCAGGCGGGTCTGCCGCGGTAGGGACGGGAAAGGATGGATGAGGGTGTCGGCGCCGGGTGATACCCCGCGGCACGAGCGCCTTTTTGGAACATCCAGGCCGCTCCGGAAAGTTTGTGCGGCGGATTGGGGTAAGGCCCGCGCGGCACTTCGAAAATGTTGGTATTGCCGCCCGAAGCCCCGGTGAAAATCTCCACCTTGTCATAGTAGGGAGCCAGTTCCTGGTAGCTGACCGGCCAGTCGGCCCCGCAGCCGTGCTTGCTTCGAGTCTGGAAATCGCTCTCATGCAGGCGGAAAAACACGCCCGCGTAGAAGGTCATACTGCCCCCGACCGCCTTGGTCATGCCGGCGCTCACTTTGGTGACCGGGTCCTGGAGAATGCCACTGGGCATTCGCCGGGCCGGGCCCTTGCTGAAGTCCCGGAAAGGGTTGTACCAGGGACCCTCATCCAGGGCAAGCACTTTCCAACCCGCGCCGGAAAGCGCTTCGGTCACCACACTGCCGGCGGCTCCCACACCCACCACAATGGCGTCACAGCTCAATGAACTCAATCTTCCTGTCTCCCTGCCGGAAACTTGTCTATTTCGGGATAACCCTCAAACTGGGTGGTCGGATAATACCCCGCTCTTTTCATGCCGATCGGGCTGTCGTAATAGGCGTAAAGCATCATCGAGCGCATCCGCCAGAAATTATCTTTGAATTCCTTTGAATCTTCCAGCAGACGGCGCACTATCTCCGGGCGCTTTCCCGGCGAAAGGGAAGCGAAATCTTTCACCCCGTCGCTTCGGGCAGCAGCCCTGTCAAGATTCTTGAGTACCTCGGTATAGCCTTTGCGGGTGTTGGAATCCAGGGAGCGCCATTTGTCTTCCAGGGCTTGACGAGGAGCATGATTGCTCCAGGCGCCGGAGGTTTCATCCGGTACGACCACTCTTGCCAGCTCAAGTAAAAGTGTCAGCCCATAGTCATCCGCGGCCAAAGACCCCCCGGGAACCGCAGCAGCAGCCGCCCCGCATGCCGTAGAGATAAAATCCCTTCTCCGCATAAATACCTCTTTTTCTCAGAAGCCAGAAGCCAGAAGTCAAAAGTCAGTAGTCAGAATCCCCACCCACCTTTGAATATTTTTCGATAAATCCTAGCTGTTTTTCCGTCTCCTGTACTCAATTACCGAACATTTATTTTGTATCACTTGCAGAGCTCAGTTACTTAAGACGCCTTATATAAGTTATTCACGTTCGATTATTTCTCTGACCAGCAGCACCGAGCTGTCCGGCCGGATTTCCGCCGCCGGGTACAGCCGCAGTTCCACTGCCAGAGGCTTCCTGTCCCGGGGTATTTTCACCGTGTAGCCGGCCGTGCTGTCCGCCGCCAGCCTGACACTCTCACTCCAGAGCGTCTCGCGAAGGCCTTCCTCGGTTACGGTCAATTCCACACGGCGATATCTGATCTGGGGAAAAGCATGGACAGGGATCAGATTGGTCAGGTTGATCTTCAGTTGTTCGCCGACAGCGCCGGTTTCGAGCGAAACCGCCCCGGCGACAAAATCCTGGTCGTTAAGGCCGGACATACGGTGCGAACGATGTCCGGCGGACGCCGGACGGTCGAACATGGGGTGATCGGTAGCCGGGCCTTTTGATTCGGGCATGTGGCAATCCCGGCAGTCTGCAGCCGTATTTTTTGCCCAGGTGTGGCATCCCGCGCAGAATACGCCCTGTGAGTAACGTTTATCGCTGCGGGTCCAATGCGGCACTGTGCGCTCTTTGCAGTCGGCATAGGCCACCAGTTCGCTGTCCATATGGCAAGAGACACAGTCCACACCCAATGCCAGGGAATCCGGACGTTTCCCGGGGATCCGGCCTATCCCTTCCGGCGTGAAAAAGTCCGGGGCGTGGCAGGAGCACGAAGTCCGGGTCGAATCATCGGATTCTTCCAGTCTATGGAGAAAAAGAGGCGAGGTGTAGGAGCCGGCATGGGCTGAAGTCCGCCACTCCGAACTTATCTGACCGTGGCAGGAAGAACAATTGACAACACGGGCGGCCTGGGAGTCGACTACCGTGAAACCGGTCAGGAGAATTATCAAAACCCGAGCGCATAACGATTTGCAATTCGGCTTCAATCAGGCTTCCTCCTGCGGTTACCGTTCATGAGCATCCAGCCGGGGAATCGATGGTATATGAAAAAATAAATTTCAGACTGTAAGTTGTCAAGCTTCACCCTTTGAAGGCTGCAAAGGTTGACAAAGTCCTTTCCGAAATGTTATGCTTTTAAATTAGTACCGCATGAGCTCCTTGATCTATTGATATTTAAGATCCGGAAAGCATAATTAAACCGGTAAAAGAGGTATCCATGTCCAAGAATTCATCCGGAGACCTTGAAAGTAAGGATAAGTTCATTGAAAATTTAACCAGGTACACTTTTTTCTCTTCCTTCACTTCTGAAGAAATCTCGCTGCTTCTTTACTGCGCGGAAACAGTCAAGTTCAGCAAGGATGAGATTATTTTCAAAGAAGGGGACCCGGGTAATTATTTTTACGCCATTTTGTCAGGGCAGGTGGTCATCCGCATGGAGAAAAGCGGTAAAATTCTGGCAACTTTGAACCCCGGCGAAGTTTTCGGCGAAATGTCCGTTCTGGACAGCAATCCCCGCTCTGCCACCGCCCTGGCCGCCAAGAACACCGAGCTTTTCTCTTTCGACGGACGCAGGCTGCTGGAGGATTTTCCCCACCTGTCGGTCAAGTTACTGACTTACCTCTCTCGCGAGCTTTGCAAAAGGCTGCGCGAAGCAGACTTGCTGATAGACCGATTCTAAGCTGGAATATGTCTTTACTTTAAACCCGTTTCCACCTGCCCGGGTAAAAGCCGCCAGCTATTACCTGCCGGAGCCGGGTTATCCTGTTAGCTTTTTGGTCAAATTGCAGCAGGCCTGATTTCTTAGCGGATTTCAGCAGAATCTAATAAAAACGACCGGGAAAGGACATCTCATGTTCCATCGGGAAATACTGCAGAAGCTGCGTGGAGAAGTCAGCGGCAAACGAGCTCTGGAATACATCCATCGTTTCTGGGTTCACGACCGTTTGTCGACTTTTCCCGCTTTTCACCGGGCTGCGCAAGAGGCGGTCAAGCTGCTGGGTGAAATCGGGTTGAGCCGGGTTGAGCACTTAAGCTATCCCAGCACCGGAACCAACCTGGTTCTGGATCATCGTGCGCCTCAGGGTTGGGACGCCTCTTCCGGCATCCTGGAGATAACCGATCCCGAGGGGAACACCCGCCGTATCGCCGACCGTCAGGCCGACCCCTGCCACCTGTTCATCTGGTGCGGCAGCACGCCGCCGGAAGGGGTGAAAACCCGGATCGTTCTTCCGGACGGCGACCAGGATCTGAGGGGCAAACTGGTTTTTCAGGATAAAGTCAAGCTGGATGAAGACTTGCGTAAAACCCTGATCAGCCGGGGTGCTCTGGGGGTGGTCAGCGATGTGCTGCCCTGCTGGCCGGGGGTCCGTGAGCGAGGCGAGAACATGCACCTGGTTCGCTGGGACAACGCATTTTTCTATCCGGCCAATCCGGAGAATCTGCTGGGATTCTCCATCACCCCTGCAAACGGCGACTGGCTGCGAGGTTTGTTAAGCAAACACGACAGTCTAGAGGTTTTCGCCCAGGTCGACACCCGTCTCTATGATGACACGATGGACCTGACCACCGGAGTAATCCCCGGCACCGAGGAACCGGAAAAAGAGGTCTGGTTCATCCAGCACCTGCACGAGATCGGGGCCCATGATAACGCCAGCGGAGTGGCTTGCGTAATGGAACTGGCGCGTGCGCTGCTGGCACTGGCCGAGCGCGGGGTGCTCGAACGGCCGAAACGCACCATCCGGCTGATTTTCGCCTGGGAGATCTATGGTTTCGCCGCCCACCTGGCCGCTCATCCCGAATTTCATAAAAACGTTCTCTGCGCCATGAACCCGGACATGATAGGACCGGACCAGGACCGCTGCCGTAGTTGGCTGCAGTATTTTTACAATCCCCACTCGAACTGTTCATTCACCGATGAGCTGGGACTCGACCTGGTGCGGGAGGTCTATCGCGACCACCCGCGCTGGCACTGGGAAACCCAACCCTATATGGTTAACGACAATTTCATCGCCGAACCGATGATCGACATCCCCTGCCCGGCGCTGATATTCCTGAGGGACCGTTATTACCACACCAGCAGCGACACCCCCGACAACCTCAGCCCGGAGGTGATGGCCGAGATGAGCGCTCTGATGGGAGCTTACGCCTACACGGTGACCAACGGCGGGGCTTCAGCGGCAATGGAAATCGCCAACCTGATATTCCGCTCCGGGACCGAGAAACTGGCCGCCCTGGCCGGCGAGGACAAGCCGGGCGCCGACTATGACGAGCGCAGCAGTTACCTGTTGATGCTCGAAAAAAAACGTCTGGATTCTCTGTCCGAGCTGGCTTTGAGCAAGGCGGAACTCAACAAGACGGCGGCAAAGGCAAAGTCTTTGAAAGAGAAACTGGAGGCGGTGGCCGCGGCCTGCCGGCCCGAGGGAGAAAAGTTCAGCCGCAAACCCGAGACCGAAATCGAACTCAAGGCGGACAAGCTGGTGCCGGTGCGTAAAATGTTCGGCCCCCTCACGCTTGCCAGGGTGCCTGAACAGGTAAAGGCCGAGCGCGGGCTGAAAAAATTCAGCCTGTGGTCGCACCAGGACAATGCGCCGCTTTACTGGTCGGACGGCAAGCGCAGCATTTTCGAAATCCAGTGGCTGACAGGCCAGGAATTCGGCAAGGAACCGGAGCTGGATAAACTAATCACCCTGTTCGAGACCCTGGCCGAATACGACTATATCAGCCTGGAAAGCCGTTAGAGGGGGGAAGGCCTTCCGCCTGCGCTCAGCCGTGATAGCTGGGATACCGCCGGTGGAGCTCGAGCATGCGTTTGATGAACTCTATCGAGTGCTCGATCATCAGCTCGTAAAACTCGCGGCCTTTCTCGGCGGTCGCCAGGCTGGCCCTGCCCCAGGGCTTGCCCCCGGCAAGCACCGGAATGGAGAACATGTCCAGGTCCGCGCGCAGGGCGTCCGGATCGCCATCCTCGATGTTTTCGACGCGTACCATCTCGGGATTCAAATAAAGCATCACCGAGGTCTCGATCTCTCCGCAGTGCAGTTCGTTGGTGCCCGTAAATATTTTGCGCATCTTTTCCACCGGCACCAGCTCCCAGGGATCGACATAAATGGTCTTGCGGCCCGAATTCTGGTAATTGATCTGGCGCACGGTAGGCCGCAGGATGAAATTCCCGCCGTGAGAATTCACCACCACCACGATTTCGAACCCCTGGCGGTAAAGGGAGTCCACCACATCGCGGACCACGGCGGCAACAGTGGCGGGCATCAGGGTTATTGTGCCCGCCGAGCCGGTGTTCTCGAGCGATGTGCCGAACGGAAGCGCCGGCAGCAGGTAGCTGTTGAAGCTGCCGGCGATCTCGGCCGCCAGCCTTTCGCTCTGATAAATATCGGTCTGGAGAGGCATCAGGCCAAAGTGCTGCTCACAGGCCCCTACCGGCAGAAAAGCCACCTCCGGCCCGGCCTGCTCGAGTTCCACGGCAGTTGCGCTGGTATCTATCATCTTGGGCTTACTCCTTGATTGGGTCCGCTTGGAATCCGACTGAAATTGAATATACCCAATAATCCGGCCGGTAGCAACGCTTCGCAGGACCCGAAGCCTGCGTGGCGCAAAAATGAAAAAATATCATAAGGAGAAAAAAAGAAATCAGGGAGGAAATGTCAGGATGCCGATGATAGAGAAAACCTACTTCTTAAACCGCCCGACCAGATCCTGGTAAACCTCACGGAACGGCTTGCCCTGCATTTTAGGCGAAGCTTTTAACTGAGCCAGGATTTTAGCTACTTCTTCCGGATTGTCGATCTCACTCAACCGCGTAACCGAACTTTCGGTCACTCCCAGCAGAAAAAGCCGGTCGTAGACTTTTACCAGACAAATACTTTTTCTGGGCCCCAGGTGGAACTGCTGCAGCATCTCGAATTGTCCCCCGGATGAGATAACTCCCATGGGCCGGAAAAGAAACCTTCGCAGTAGATAGAGGAACAGCAACAGCAGGCCGATTACAATGAAAATCCAGGAGAATACCGAGATCCATGAGATATCTACGCCCCGTGAGTATTGAGGGGAAAATTCAAATTCCCGGCCTGCGGCCGAGTCCCGAGCGCCGGTGGTGGTTTCGCCGCTATCCTGCTCGGTGCTCAGGATGCCGGTATCTTCGGACTGCCCGGACAGAACAGGGGCATCGGTTTTACTTTTTTCTTTAACGGAAGGCACGGAATCGGGCAGGCACAGCCCACTGATCGGGAAGAAAAACACGGCGAGAGCCAGCAGAACTGCAAGTGTCAGTCCGGTTGTGGGGAGCTTGGACTCGAGGAAGGGATCATAAAGTTTCAAGCCCGGATTATTCGATGCCCGGGTATCGGAGGCAGCAGGATGAACTTTGCGCAAGATGGGTCAATCCTTCCTGTAGCGAAAAATTTAATGAAATCGAAGGATGTACCGGCTCGAACCCTTCAGGGGCCGGCCGCCGTAAATGCATAAAGCTCAGCCTGCCTGCAGCATTTTGATCCGCTCTTCCATGCTGATCAGGTGGGTAATCCGGATCCCGAAATTTTCATCGACCACCACAACTTCACCCTCGGCCAGTTTTTTGTTATTTATCAGCAGATCGACTGTTTCCCCGGCCATCTTGTCCAGCTCGACTACCGAGCCGGGACCGAGTTCCAGAATGTCGCGAACGAGCATCAAGGTGCGGCCCAGTTCGATGGTGATATCCAGCTTTACATCGAGCAGCAGTTCGAGGCGTTCTTTTTCCATGGGCCCGAGATCGGCGGAATCAACCGCCCTTCTCGCAGCAGGGGCCTCGGCGGCAGCCTTCTCCCCGCCTATCCCGGTGAGATCGATTCCTGCGGAATCGTCCTCCTCGGCTCCCTCGATCCCGCTCATATCCAGTTCGCCTTCAGCTCCTCCTGCAGGTTGCTGCACACCGGCGTCGATTGTCGTTGCCATTTCCTGGATTACCGGATATGGAATCAGCATGGCGATTTTACCCTCGGCCTCGCCCTCTATCCGGATCTCGTTCTTGACCGCGGTAAGTTGATCGAAATCAAGGCCCGCCTCCGCCAGTGCAGCCTGCTTGGCCGTGGAAGGCTGAAAGTCCACGGTTTTATCCAGGCGTGTCGAGAGCGCAGTGGCTGCCGCACCCAGCATCTGGTTAACCGCCTCCTGGATAGCATCAATATGGTCTTCGCTGAACTCGGCGGTGCCGTCGCCCATCATTATCAGATCGCTCAGCTTGGCCACCAGTGTCTTGTTGAAAAGGAAATTGCAGGTAGCCTCGAACCCGGAAGCGAAGGGACATTCGACCACAACTATGCTTTCCGGGAATTCCGAGCCCAGGGCGTCCGCATCGGCGGCATCGGATTCCTCCACACTGATTTCGATCTTTTTATCCAGCAGAGTGGACAGAACCACCGAACTTTCCTCAGCCAGGATAGAAGCCACCTCCTGGATGGCTTTGGTTTCTTCCGCTTTCAGGGTAAGGTTACTAATGGCAACTTGCTACTACTTTGATATCTTCTTTGACTCCTTCTTTGATTTCGTAGATAATTTTCAAAGCCTTTTGATAGAGAAAGATGCCGGGCTTGCCCAAAAACTTGCCGCTGTCTCCGATGGTTACTTCCAGCATCTCATCGAGTCGGTTATCCAGCCGCACGATATCGCCCTGTTCCAGGGATAAGATATCGCGCAGCGTAAGCTGTGTTTTGCCCAACTCTACTATTATCGGAATATCGGTGGTTTTCAACTTGCGTTCCACAATTCCCATATCATGGCGGGTTCTTTTTTTCTGGCTGTGGGCGATCTGATGCTGGGCGCTGAGCTTGGGCATCACATCTTCCAGGACAAAATAGGGGAAGCACAGATTAAGCAGGCTGCTGAAATCAGCGATTTTGACCTCGAAAGAGATCATGATCGCGGTCTCGCCCGGCGGACTGATCTGAATAAGCTGCGGATTGGTTTCGAAATCTCTGAGCTCTAGGGTCAGCGGGGTAATGTTTTGCCAGGCCCGGACAAGCTGGTCGAGAGCATTGTCGACAATCTTTTTCATCACACTCTGCTCGATGATGGTGATTTCGCGCGCTTCCTGGCTCACCCCTCCTTCACCGCCGAATGAACGGTCGATGATATAGAGCACCAGCTGGGGGCTGACCTCCATGATCGCATCCCCCTCGAGTTCCTTGATGTTGAAAATATAGCACGCGCTGGGATCGGCCATGGACATGATAAACTCGGAATAGGTCAGCTGGTCAACCGAGGTCAAGTCGATGTCCACCAGGCTGCGCAAGCGTGTGGACAGATGGGTGGCAAAGCCGCGGGCGAACGCCTCGTGGATAGTCTGGACAGTTCGCAGCTGGTCTTTGGAAACCCGGTTAGGGTGCTTGAAATCGTAGAGGCTGACCAGCTTGTCCTTCTGTTCTTCCTCCCCGGGTTCGGCGGCGCCTGCGGATGCAACGGCGCCCCCAGACTCTCCGGAAAGCAATGCGTCTATTTCTTCCTGAGATAGTATCTTGCTCATGGCTCAAATCCGTTCTACTGTAATGTGTATTTGGAAAATAATATTCTCCGGATACTGAGTTTCGGGAACTTTTTCTTGAAAAATGTTCTTATCGTGCCGTTCAATTCATCCCGGACTTCACCGAGCAGTATCTTGCGGTCAGCCGGATCATCCAGCTCATCCAATCGTTTGCGGCTGATACGCTCAATGATCGCGCTGCGCACTTCAGGCTCGAAATTAGCCAATTCCGTGGCTATATCCTCCGGCACGTAAATGACCACTGAAACACTAAGGTAGCGCTGCCCTTTGGTATCGGCGGGATTGACGATTATGTCCTCGACCGTTACGGGGACACTTCCGCTCAAATCCACCTCATCTTTTTCATTCTGGTCATCACCCTGGGTGGTTTCCTCTACCGGCTGTTCTTTCTTCATTGACGACAAAGGGGGTTGGATGTAAGTCCTGACTACCCAGAAAGCCAGCGCAGCCTGGACTATTACCAGGGGCAGACCGATCAAGATTAAAGTTTTAAGAGAGATTTTGCTTTTAGCTTTAGGTACAGCAGCACCCTCTTCTTCATCCGACATGGTTTCCTGAGGTTCATCCGCCATTGTCAACACTCCTGTTAAGTTCCGGCCCCTAGTATGCCGCCGGGCTATTTAAACGGGTCCGGAATATCCTTTTTATATTCCATAAAGATTTCAATCCTGCGGTTCTTGGCCCGGCCTTCCGGGGTCGAGTTGGTGGCCACTGTATCGTATTCCCCGAAAGCCACCGGACTCAGCCTGCTGGGATGGATTTTCGAGAACTGAACCGCGAAGTTCACCACGCTCAAGGCCCGGTCGAAAGACAAATCCCAGTTGGATTCGTAAGGACCCGACCTGATCTGTGCATTGTCCGTATGTCCTTCCACCCTGATAATGTTGGGCCAACCTCGAGCGATGTCGAATACTCCGGCAAGAACTCTGTAGGATGAAGTATCGAGCTCTGCGCTGCCGGTCTCAAACAACAGCGGCGAACTGATGGTAAGCCCGACTCCCTTATCCGAAATCACCAGTTTTACATCTTCACCCAGGTTGCGCGACTCGATGAAGTCCTGCATGTTGGAAACCGCCCGATCGATAATCGCCCGCTGGATATTTTTCAGAGACGGCAGCGGGGTATTCTCAAGCTTGATTATCGAGGGGTCCTGGGTCATCACACCGAATGCTCCCCGCAGGCTGCCGGCGGCCATATAGAAGTCTTTTTCCACGATCTTGCTCATCGAGACCAGGAGCACGAAGAAACAAAGAAGAAGCGACATCAGGTCACTGAAAGTGGTCATCCAGGCCGGAGAGCCTGCTTCACATTCACATTTATCCTTCGCCATCGGTGCGTACCTTGCGATATGGACGAAAGCCGGTTTATTTCTCTACAATCTGCCGCCGCAGCTTGGGCGGGATAAAAGAGGTCAATTTCTGCTCCACTATCCGGGGGTTGTCCCCGGACTGGATGGAGAGAATGCCCTCGATCATCAGTTCCTTCATCAGTACTTCCTCTTCCGAACGGCGTTTCAACTTGCCGGTCAGGGGGATAAACACCAGGTTGGCCAACAGCGCCCCGTAAAAGGTAGTGATCAGCGCAACCGCCATTTTCGGGCCGATGGTAGAGGGGTCCTGCATGGTTTGCAGCATCAGCACCAGCCCGATCAGGGTTCCGATCATCCCGAAGGCCGGGGACAAGGCGCCACAAGTGCTTAATATGCCTTGTCCGCTGGTATGTCTCTTTTCCAGGTAGTCCAGCTCGGTTGCCAGGATACTGCGCATCAACTCAGGCTCGGTACCATCGACCGCAAGCTGGATGCCCTTGGAGAGGAAGTCGTCCTCGATTTCCTCCATGTGGCGCTCCAGGGCAAGAATCCCCTCGCGCCTGGCCCGCTCGGCAAAGGACACCAGAGTGGCGATGGTCTCGGCTATCGGCATGGTTTTAGAGAAAACAGTCTTTCTCACAACCGAGATCACACCCACAAGCTCATGGATCGGATAAGCGATGATTACCGCAGAAATTGTTCCTCCAAAAACTATGAACACCGAAGCCCTATCGAAAAACGAAGTTACATCGCCACTTGAGGCGATACCGAGAACAATGACAGCGAAGCCTGCGATTATTCCGATGATGGTAGTTAGATCCATAGATGAACCTCTTACTCTTTTACCCGGTTAATTGGTCTGTTGACCTAAAAATAGAGTGTTGCGAGAGGTTTTTATTATTGAAGACTCCCTGCAGCAAGCTGCAGGGAATCTTCGATTGTTAAGGTTTTTTTGATTATTACTATTCGCTCGCTATTCAATTCAAGCCGCTCCCGTATCGAAAAACGGTGAAATCTGGCGACGGTACTGGATGATTCGGTCGATAATTTCATCGACCGTCTCTTTAACCATGTATTTCTTTCCGGTTGTCAGGCTGATTATGGTGTCCGGAGTAGATTCCACCAACTCAACCAGCTCCGCGTTCAACATAAAATGTTCGCCGTTAAGTTTGGTTGCCGCTATCACGGAAACCTCCAATCGGAGTCAGGCTTGAGAGAAAAGGACTCTCTGATCAATACTTCGGCCGCTGCGAGGAAAAACTAAAAGAAATCATCCCCATTTCGTAAGTCTTATAAACAGGCTCGAGCCGAAAGGAACTTTAATGGTTCTCAAGTACGCAAGAATACGTTCTGCAAGCTTTTAAGCAAAAAACATACCATCGCCCCGCCGACCCTTTGACAAGAGCCGCCGAAAGGCTGGTGTCATGGGCGTTGGATCACACCTTAACGGCTTGTAAGCCTCTGTTAATTTTAAAGTTATTTCCTTTTAAAATATATTTGAATTATCCGTCGAACGCAAGCCTCAGCCCGATAATCGAGTTGTAAGGTTTTGTTCGAAAAGTGTTCTGCTATGCCTGATTTTCCGGCAGGCTCCGTGAAAAGTGCCGCCTGAGAATTGATACAACAAAGGGGCCCGGCTTTGTTAAGGGGCCCCTTTGTTGCGGTTCAGGCTTCAGCTATCTTATCTGGCCAGGTTGACAACTTCATTGAGCAAGGTGTCGGTGGAGGTAATCACCCTGGCGTTGGCCTGGAATCCACGCTGAGTAGTAATGATATTGGCGAATTCCTGGGCCAGGTCGACATTCGAGCTTTCCAGAAAACCGCTGGAAATGGATCCCTGGATGTTAGTGCCCGCCTCACCGATTATGGCCACACCCGAGTTGGCCGATTCCATATAGTTGTTGTTACCTATTTTGGTCAGGCCGCTCGGGTTGTTGAAACTGCCCAGAATCAACCTGGCGAGCTTCTTGGATACTCCGTTGGAGAAGACTCCGGTCATGGTTCCGGTATTGTCGATCTCGATCGAGCTCAGCTTACCGGCCGCAAAACCGTCCTGGCTGCTGATAATCGCAGTCGAGGGGCCGTTGAACATGGTTAACCCGTCGAAACCGCCGATGGTACCCAGGTCGAGCGCAACTTCCATGCGGTCGGCGCCGTTGTTCGGATCGAAACCGAAGGTGTTGCTGCGGTCGGCGATGGTGTAGCCCTGCAGACTGCCGTCCGGGTTGAAAGTGATGGTCCCCAGGTTACCGGTATAAGATCTTTCGTTTCCGGTGAGCCGGATTTCCCAGTCCCACTGGCCGGGCACATCGATGGTGATCTTGTTGGTGCCCTTTTGCAGGGTGCGGAAGTTCTCGGCAAGCTTGAAGGGGAAAGTGGGCAGAACAGTCCGTGGATTGTCGGGGTTATCCACGAAGGCGATTCTGATATCGGCCAGTGAAGCCCCCGCCGTGTCATCCGTAAGGATTATCTGGCCCTGATCATTGATCGTGGCGGTGGCTCCGCTTCCGTCCCCGCCATACGCACTGGAGCTGAACAGCAGATTAATGGTTTCGAGCAGTTCGGCCACCGTGGTCGGGTCCGGGTCGCCCAGGATGGTCAGGGATGTGGACAGCGGTGTGCCCTGAGGCGAAGAACCTGAGATGAGGATGCTGTCCCCGGCCCGGGGCTGAGCGTCGCCGCGTACCGGGTTTTGCGGGTCGGTGTTGTCGATGCTCCACAGGTCTGTGATAAGGGTCTCGACCAGGGAGGAATCCACCGGCTGGATGGTACCCGGAGTAGCGTTGGGGTCCGCGCTCTCGATCATCAGGGGGCTGGCGGTTGAAATCACCCTGTTTATCTCGGCGGCAAGTTCCTGGGTGGACTTGGTAAATTTCATGTTCATGTTGTGGGTCTCACCGAAGGAATCGAAGACCGCGATCGAAGCGATGTGCGAGGCGGCGTCGCGACCTTCCTGCGTCCGGTTGAAAGCGGCCAGTATGATGGAGCTGTTGGCATTGCCGTCTATACTAATGTTATTGTAATCATCCTCGTTGCCCGGGATAACATCGTTGCGCAGTTCGGTAACATCATCGAAGCCCAAGGCATCGAACAGCTGCACTCCGCCCAGCGGTACTGTCTGGGTGCTGCGCGTGATTGTAAGCTTGGCTTCCGGCGAGTTGGTGACAAAAGAGATGGCCGCCGCCCCCTGGCTGTAATCCACAAAGGCGGTGAGCTTGCCCATCAGGGCCGGATTACTGTTGATAGCTCCGTTCAAGCCGTTGACCAGGTCTTCCACGCTACTAAAAACCCTGGGGGTAATCGAGAGGGTTTGCACGACATCACCCTCGATCTGGAGGCGGATTTCGCTGTTGGCTTTGAGACTCGACAGGTTCAATCCACCCTGGCCCACGCCCGTGCCCTGAGCCCCGGG